>DATJFC010000028.1:0-5258 GCA_035495995.1 Holophagaceae bacterium | reverse complement strand
TGGTCTGGACCGTCTCCTCCACCACCACCGCGAGCTGGAGCGGCTCGGAGGCGACGCTCATCTTGCCGGCCTCCACTTTGGAGAGATCCAGCACGTCGTTGATGAGGCGCAGGAGGTGGTCCGCGGAGCCCAGGATGCGGTCCAGGTCCGAAACCTCGGCCTCGCGGCCGCTATCCGCGGCCTGCTCCTTGAGCAGGTCGGCGTAGAGCATGATGGCGTTCAGCGGGGTGCGCAGCTCGTGGCTCATGTTCGCGAGGAAGGCGCTCTTGGCGCGGCTGACATCCTCCGCCTTCTGTTTGGCGACCGTCAGCTCCTGGTTCGCGGCGAAGAGTTCCTCCGTGCGCCGCTCCACCTGCTCCTCGAGGTGGTCCCGGTACTCGCCGAGCTGGGCGTCGCGGGCCTGGATCTGGCCGAGCATGCCGTTGAAGGATTCCACCAGCTCGCCGATCTCGTCCCGGCTGCGCGGCTCCGCGCGCACGGAGTAGTCCTTCTCCCGCTCGACCCTGCGGGCCAGGCTCGCCAGGTCCAGGACCGGCGTCGTGATGACGCGCTGGATCCGGAAGGAGACCGCGATGGCCAGCAGCACCAGGGCGCCGAGGAGCCCCACGGTGAAGATGAGGTGCCAGCGGAAGGCCGTCTGCAGATCGCTCGTGCCCACCTGCAGGTAGATGGCGCCGAGCTGCTCGTCCCGCTGCCGGACGGAGTGGAAGACCTCCAGCCTGCCGGAGAGGAACTCCGCGCGGTCCCCGCCCGACATGGGCGGGAAGCCGTTGGCGCCGGCCGGGTAGGCGGCGAAGACGGAGCCCGAGGCGTCGTAGAGGCAGGCGCGCTGCAGGTCCGGATTCGCGCTGAGGGATTCGAGGATGCGCTCTCCGGCCGCGGCGTCGTTGAAGGCGAGGGCCGCGCGGCTGTTGTCGCCCGCCACCTCGGCGAGCGTGAAGGTGCGGGCCGCCTTCGTCTGGCGGAAGAGCCGCGCCTGGAAAGCCAGGTAGGCCAGGGAGGACAGCACCAGGGCCAGGCCCGCCACCAGCACCATGCCGAGGGTGATCTTGCGCCGGAGGGGCATGCCGTCGAGGCGCCACATCACAGCACCTTCCGGGCCAGGCCCAGGAGCTGGGCGCTGAGCGAGAGCCCCGCGCCGCGGGCCGGGGCGCGGTTGATCTCGAAGCGCGGCAGGCTGGACTCGATCACGAGGTTGATCATCACGCCCTGCTCGGCGAAGCCTTCCGTGTCCGCGACCGTGAGGATGGGGCGGAACGCGGCGCGGGCGAGGAGGGCGCCCAGGCGCCCCCGCTCCGAGGCGCAGATGAAGACCATGTGGCACCCGTCCAGGGCCGCCGCGTCGTGCGAGTAGCGGATCTCCACGGGGTGGCCTTGCGCCTTGCGCCCCTGCGCCGCCTGGTCGAGCCGGTCCCCGAAGGGCGAGTCGCCCAGCACCAGGATGATGAAGGGCTTCGAAGGATCCTCCAGGCCCGCCCCGGGCGGCCAGGAGATGAACTCCGGGAACTGGAGGAGGAACCTCGCCTTGATGGCGAACTCGGGCTGCGCTTCCTGGGGCGCGGCCAGGCAGGGCAGGATGCCCGCCAGGACCAGGGGCGCGGCCAGACGCGTCGCCCTCATCAATCCCCTTCCGCCGGAGCCCCGGCCGGCACGAGGTGCTGCATGAGGCCTCCCTATGAGCGCGTGTGGGAATTTATGGGCGCACGAAGGGAATATGTCCAGGGGTCACCAGGGAATCTCCCGCCGATCCCGGAAGAACTTCCCCGTGAGCGCGGCCGGCGCCTCGGCGGCGAGCCAGACGGGCGTGTCCGCGCCGTCCTCCAGGGATTTCGGCGCGCCGCTCCCTCCCATGCGGGTTTTCACCCAGCCGGGGCAGACCGCGTTCACGGCGATGCCCTTTGGCGCGAGCGACTTGGCGAGCTGGACCGTGAGGGCGTTCAGGGCGGCTTTGGAGACGGCGTAGGCCGGCGCGTAGGTGCCCATGGAGGACAGCTGGCCGGCCCCGCTGCTGATATTCACGATGCGCCCGCCCTGGGCCATCAGCGGCGCGAAGGCCGCGGCGACGCGCCAGGCGCCCAGCAGGTTCACCTGGAGCGTCGCGAGGATCTCGGCCTCCTGGAAGTCGAGGACGCCGCGGTCTTCGCCCAGCAGCACCCCCGCGTTGTTGACGAGGACCTCCAGCCTTCCGTGCTCCGCGCGCACCCAGTCCGCGGCCTCGCGCACGCTTCCCGGATCAGCCACGTCCAGGGGCAGCCAGGCGGCATCGAGTTCCGCCGCGGCGGCTTCGCCCGCTTCGGCATCCCGGGCGCCCAGCAGCACCTCGAAGCCCTTCGCGGCGAGCTGGCGCGCGGTCTCGAAGCCGATGCCGCGGTTGGCGCCGGTGATGAGGGCGAGCGGCCTCACGCCGTCACCCTGAAGTCGCTGCCTTCGAGGATCCGGCGTCCGCCGGGAGGCAGATCGAAGGTGGCCTCCAGCAGCGCCCCGGCGACGGCGGCCGGTGAGACGGGCGCCCATTTCCAGAAGCGGCGCCCGCGGGGGAAGGCGAGATGGCCGAGGCCGCGCCAGGGCCGGGACAGCACGCGGTTCACGAGCCATTCCGCGGGCCGCCCCGTGCTGTCATCCCGCAGCAGGAAACTGGGCCGCGCGATGGCGTGAGCGAGCCCGCTGGCCTGGAGCACCGCTTCAAGGTCGCGTTTCGCGCGCAGGTAGGCGCCCACCGCGTGGCCATCCGCGCCCACGGCGGAGACGAGGCCCACCTTCGCGGCCGGATTCGCCCGGGCCAGGGCTCCGATGAGCCGCACAGGGTAGTCGTGGTCCACGCGGCGGAGGCCCGCGGCGCCACCCGCTTGTTTCAGCGTCGTGCCCAGGGCGATGAAGAGGACATCGCAGGGCGCCGCGAAAAGCGCGTCGTAGGCGGCGGCGTCGTCATAGTCGAAGATCCGCGCCCGCAGGTTCGGTCCGTCCAGGGGCAGCTCCGGCCGTCGCGCGAGCATGGTCACCGCGCAGTCCGCGCGCGCGGCAAGCCCCGCGAGGATCCGCATCCCCACCTGGCCCGTGCCTCCCGCCACCACCACCTGCGCCATGACCGATTCTCCCATCCCCGTCATCATCGAGGCATGTCCGATCATTTCGACGGCCGCCATTTCTTCAACCCCTGGGGCTCCTCCGCCAAGGGCCTGCTGGACGTGCTGCGCTGGAAGCTGGCGGGTGGAGCCGAGCCCTGGCCCGCGCGCGTCGTGGACGCGGCCCCGCCGCCGTTGCCGGAACTGCTGGAAGGCCAGCTCTCGGCCACCTTCCTCGGGCACGCGACGCTGCTGCTCCGGTTGCCGGGCCTCGCGGTGCTGACGGATCCCATCTTCTCGAAGCGGGCGAGCCCGTTCTCCTGGGCCGGTCCCGCACGAGTGCGGCCCGCGGCGCTGGCCCCGGCGGACCTGCCGCGCCTCGACGCGGTGCTCGTGAGCCACAACCACTACGACCATCTGGACCTCCCTTCGTTGCGCGCGCTCGCGGCGCGGGGCGCCGGGACCGCCATCACGCCGCTGGGCAATGGCCGCTGGTTGCGCGGCGCGGGATTCGAGCGCGTCATCGAACTGGATTGGTGGGAATCCGCGGAGCTCGGCGCTGGCCGCGTGACGCTCACGCCGGCGCAGCACTGGAGCAGCCGCTCGCCCTTCGACCGGAACCGCGCCCTGTGGGGCGGATTCCGCGTGGAGGCGGCCGGCCGTTCAGCCTTCTTCCCCGGCGACACGGGCTACGGACCCCACTTCAAGATGATCCGCGAGCGCCTGGGCCCCGTGGACCTCGCGATGCTACCCATCGGCGCCTACGAGCCGCGCTGGTTCATGGCCTCCATGCACATGGATCCCTACGATGCCGTGAAGGCGCACCGGGACCTCGAGGCCCGCGCCAGCGCCGCCATGCACTGGGGCACCTTCCGCCTCACGGACGAGGGCATCGAGGCGCCCCTTCTGCGCCTGGAGGCGGCGCGGAACGAAGCGGGGCTCGGCGAGGCCGCCTTCCGCGTCCTGTCCCACGGGGAGAGCTGGATCCGATGAGCGCGCGATGAGCAAGGCTCCTTCCACGAACGCGACGCGGCTGCTGAAGTCGCGAGGCGTGGCCTACGCCGAGCATCTCTACCGCTACGAGGAGAAGGGCGGCACCGCCGTCAGCGCGCGGGAGCTGGGCGTGGATGAGCGCGCGATCATCAAGACGCTCGTCTTCGAGGACGACCAGAAGCGGCCCTTCCTCATCCTCATGCACGGCGACCGCGAGGTGAGCGTGAAGGAGCTGGCGCGGCAGACCGGCGCGCGCTCCGTGCAGCCCTGCAAGCCGGAAATCGCCGACAAGCACAGCGGCTACCAGGTGGGCGGCACGAGCCCCTTCGGCACGCGCAAGGCCATGCCCGTCTACGCGGAGGCGACGATCTTCGAACTGGACCGCATCTGGATCAACGGCGGCGCGAAGGGCTTCCTCGTCTCGCTGGAACCTTCGGTGTTGAAGGACCTGCTCAAGGCCACGCCCGTGCAGGTGGGGCTGGCGTGAGCCCTGATGGGGAAGGGCGCCGCATCGCCCATCTGGACATGGACGCCTTCTACGCCTCGGTGGAGCTGCTCGCGCGGCCGGAGCTGCGCGGCCAGCCCGTCGTCATCGGCGGCCGGCGCGTCCAGGCCGGCGAAGCCCTCCCGCGCCTGAAGGACTACCGCGGCCGTGGTGTCGTGACGACGGCCACCTACGAGGCGCGGGCCTTCGGCGTGCGTTCGGGCATGGGCCTCATGAAGGCCGCCGCGCTGGCGCCGGAAGCGCTGCTGCTGCCGGCCAATTTCGAGGCCTACGCGCGCATGTCCCGCGCCTTCAAGGCCGCCGCCGCGGAGATCGCGCCCCGCTACGAGGACCGCGGCATCGACGAGATCTACCTCGACCTCACGGAAGTGGAAGGCGACGCGCGGGAGCTGGGCCTGCGCCTCAAGGCCGCCGTGCGCGCGGCGACGGGGCTCAGCTGCTCCATCGGCATCACCCCCAACAAGCTCCTGTCCAAGATCGCCTCCGAGCTTCAGAAGCCGAACGGCCTGACGATCCTGCGCCTGGACGAGATCCCCGCCCGCATCTGGCCCCTGCCGGTGTCGGCCATCAACGGCGTGGGCCCCAAGGCCGCGGAACGGCTGAAGGAGATGGGCCTCGAGACCATCGGCCAGGTGGCCGCGGCGGATCCGGCGGAGCTGCTGCTCCGCTTCGGCAAGAGCTACGGCCAATGGCTCGTT
>DATJFC010000027.1:0-14068 GCA_035495995.1 Holophagaceae bacterium | reverse complement strand
AGTCCGTGTCTTCAAGGCTCACGACCGCCCCAGGACCCTCTGGCGGGTAGGGAATCCGAAGGTTCCATTTTGGGAATGGCCTTTTTAGCGTTTCGGTGGACGCAGACTTCCGTCGAGACCCTCTGGGAGTCGGAATTGATGAGCTGAAGAGACTCGGGTGGCAACCGCATGGGTCATTTCTGCCCATCAGCGTCCCCCAATTCACACATGAAATCAACCTCTGCGTCGGCTGCCTCGCGTTCCTTGATGTCGGCAATGTGGTGAGCTTAGTTCAGGCAAGCGCCTACCTGTACTTCTTCTTCAGCCACTTCTGCGGGTCTTCCGGTTTCGCCAAGTGGCGGATCTCGAAGCCGAGCCTCGGGCCGTCGACGGTGTCGCCCACTTCGCCCACCAGCTCGCCGGCGCGCAGCACCTGGCCCTTCGCGACCTGCAGGCCCTGCAGGTGCGTGTAGAGGCTGAACCAGCCGTCACCGTGGTCGAGGATCACCATGGGGCCGTAGCTCTGGTAGGCCTCGGCGAAGACGACCTTGCCATCCGCCACCGCGCGCACGGCGGCACCGAGGTCGGCGGAGACGAGCAGGCCCGTCTGCACGGTCTTCGTATGGAACTTGGGATGGACATGCTCGCCGAAGCCCTCCGCGAGCGCGCCGTCCACCGGCACGGGCAGCTCGCCCTTCAACGCCTCGAAGTGCAGCGAGGGGACGAAGGCGTCGGGCCGCTTCTTGCCGAGCAGGCCGTTCAGGAGGCGCTCCAGCTGGACGGCCTCCTCCTGCAATTCGGATTGGGCCTCCTTCTGGGACTGCTCGTCCTCGGCGAGGTGGTCCAGCGCGGCCTGCAGGCGGTCCTCCTGCACCTGCAGCGCGGCCTGGGACTGGGCCAGCTGCTGCTGCTGCACCTCGAGCTGCGCCAGCACCTGCCTCATCGCCTCCGCCTTCTGGCCCAGCTGGGTCTTGAGGGACTGGATGCGGTCCAGGCGGCGCTGCTCCTGGAGCCGCCACCAGGCCAGCATGCGCCCGCGCTCAAGGTACTGGTTGAAGTCGTCGAAGCTGCTGAGGAAGCCCAGCTCGCCCCAGGGTCCCTCGGCCTGCATCCAGCGCACCTGCTTGCCGAGATCCGCCCGCAGCTTGTCCAGCTCGCCCTGGATGGCGGCCTGCTGCTTCGCGAGGTCATCCGCCTGGGCCTGGGTCGCGTCCCGCTGGAGCCGCGCGCTCTCCGTCTGCGCGCGCACGCGGTCGCGCTGGAGCTGGATGCCCTGCAGGTCCACGAGCACGCCCTTGCGCCGCCGGCCCAGGTCCTGGAGCTGCTGGTCCATCTGGGCGAGGCGCGCCTTGAGCACCTCCAGCCGCCGCTTGACCGCGGCGGGGTCCTCGCTCTGCTGCGCCAGCAGCGCGGCCGCGGCGAGGCCGAGCAGGAGCTTTCTCAAGCCTTGGCCTTCTTCGCCGCGGGCTTGCGGGCGGCCGCCTTCCCGCTCCTGGGGTCGAAGAAGAGCACGAGGAGGCCCAGGGCCAGCGGCCCGCCGAGGGACACCAGCAGGCCGCCCGCGGAGAAGGGATCCGAAGGCAGCTGGCCCGAAGGCAGGAAGCGGTGCAGCGCCGCGACGAAGCCCGCCTGCCCCGCGCTGAGCCCCAGGTCCTGGCCGAAGTCGACGAAGTACTGGAGGCGCGTTCCCACTTCGTGGAGCAGGAGGGCGAGCAGAAGACCCAGGCCGGGATTGGAGCGCAGCAGGCGCATGAGCGCCATCGCCCACAGGAGCAGCTGGAGGCCCAGCAGCAGCGCGAGGCCGTCGGCCTTCAGCAGTTCGCCGGGGAACAGGTGGCCCGTGAGCCGCCAGGCCGCGGCCCAGACGGGCAGCAGCATCACCTGGCTGAGGAAGAGGCCGTGGAGGAACGCGAGGACGACGCCCACCGTGAGCCCCGTGAAACGCTCGCCCCGCGCGGAGGCGGTGGCCATGGGCGCGAGCCCGGCGAAGCCGCCGAGCAGGACGACGAGGGGCACGGAGGCGAGGACGAGCGCGCGCAAGTTGCCCGTCACGTAGCTGTCCAGCGTGTCCATGCCCAGCGGCACCGGCGTCCCGAAGACCACCAGCGTGGAGCCTCCGTCGCCCGCCGCGCCCCTCACCGCCATGAAGACGAGGCCCGCGAGGAAGAGGAACACGAGGCTCCATCCGATGCGCAACTTCGAGCTGCCGAAGCGGTCCATGGGGACTCCTAGGGGATCAGGTCAGGTTAAGGGCGTGCTTCAGGGCCGCCGCGGCCTGGTGCAGCTTCGACGGATCGGACACGGCGACGATGACCGTGTCCTCGCCGGCCACCGTGCCGGCCACGAGCTCCTTCGGAACCTTCTCGTCGAGCGCGTAGGCGAGGGCCGGGGCGAAACCCGGGGCGGTCTTGAGGACGATGAGGTTGGGCGGGGCCAGGCGCAGCTCGGTCTCTCCGAACTCCGCGACGCCCGGCTCAACTCGGCGGTAGCGCCCCTCCACCTTCCGCACATGGAGCTTCTTCAGGTGGCGGGACAGCGTGGGCTGGGTGAGGTCGTGGCCATGCCGCGCCAGCAGGGACTGGAGGTGGGCCTGGTCGGTGATCTCGTGCTTCTCCAGCAGCTGGAGGATCCGTTCGTCGGGGCGCATATGCATGTCGTATGCAGGGTACTCCATTGGAAGTTCACGGAAAAAGAGCTTGCGAAGTGGATCGAGAATTGAATAATATTCATTCAAGCGTCGCATTTATGCATATTCATGCGCTTCCATGCACGGATCTCACATGAACCCCGTCCCGGCCCTGCTTCCGACCTACGCGCCCTTCCCCTTCCTCCTCGCCCGGGGCGAGGGAGACCGCGTCTTCGACGACCGCGGCGGCGCCTGGCTGGACTTCTACGGCGGCCACTGCGTGAGCGGCACGGGCCACGGCCACCCGGCCGTCGTGGAGGCCATCACGGCCCAGGCGAAGGCGCTGGCCTTCTACTCCGCGGCCGGCGACCTCGCCATCCGCCACGAGGCCGCGGCGCGGCTCACGGCCTTCGCGGAGATGGCTTCCGTCTTCTTCTGCAACAGCGGCGCAGAGGCCAACGAGGCCGCGCTCAAGGTGGCCATCCAGCTCACAGGACGGAAGAAGCTGCTCGCCTTCGACGGCGCCTTCCATGGCCGCACCCTGCTGGCGCTCTCCGCGACGGACGAGCCCGCGCTGAAGGCGCCCCTCGATGGGCTGCTCGCGCCCGTGACGCGCCTGCCCTTCGGCGACGCGGCCGCGCTGGAGGCGGCGGATCTGTCTGACATCGCCGCCGCCATCGTGGAGCCCATCCAGAGCATGGCGGGCGTGAAGACGGCGGAGGCCGCATGGTTCCGCGCGCTCCGCGCCAAGTGCGACGCCAGCGGCGCGCTGCTCATCTTCGACGAGATCCAGACGGGCATGGGCCGCCTCGGCGCGCCCTTCGCGGCCCAGGCCCTCGGCGTGAAGCCGGACCTCCTCACCGCGGCCAAGGCCCTCGCCAGCGGCGTGCCCATGGGCGCGGCGCTCATGACGGACGCGATCGCGCGGGCCCTCAAGCCCGGCGACCTCGGCTCCACCTTCGGCGGCGGGCCGCTGGCCTGCGCGGCGCTCATCGCCACCCTCAAGGTGATCGGGGACGAGGCGCTGATGGCGGGTGCGCTGGAAGCGGAATCCATCCTCCGGAACCAGCTCGCCGGGACCTCCATCCGCGCGGTGCGGGGCCAGGGCCTGCTGCTGGGCCTGGAGACGGGCGACGCGGCCGCGCTGAAAGCCCACCTCTTCCGGCGGCGCATCCTCGCCGGCGGCTCCAAGGATCCGTCCGTGGTGCGGCTCATGCCGCCGCTGACGATCACGGACGCGTCCCTCGCGGCGCTGGTCGAAGCCGTCCACGCCTTCTCGCAGGAAGCCGCATGACCACGCTCACCGCCACCCAACACATCACCCATCTCAAGGATCTCGGCCCCGAAGGCGTGGCGCGCGTCCTTGCCCAGGCCGCGGCCTGGAAGCAGGCGCCGCCGGAGAAGATCTTCGCGGACAAGCTGCTCGCGATGGTGTTCTTCAATCCGTCCTTGCGGACGCGCGCGTCCTTCGAAGCCGCCATGCTGCGGCACGGCGGCCACGCCATCGTCCTCGAAGTGGGCAACGGCGCCTGGAAGCTGGAAAGCCGCGAGGGCGTCGTCATGGACGGCGACAAGGCCGAGCACATCAAGGAGGCCGTGCCCGTGCTCGCCCGCTACGCGGACGCGCTCGCCGTGCGGACCTTCTCCGGCGGCGTGTCGGATTCGGAAGATGAACTCGATCCCGTCATCGCGGCCTTCCGCGCCCACAGCCCCGTGCCCGTCATCTCCATGGAGAGCGCGCGCGAGCATCCCTGCCAGGGCCTCGCGGACCTGCTCACGGTGCAGGAGGCCTTCGGCACGGCGAAGGTGCCCGTCACGCTCACCTGGGCGCCGCACATGAAGCCGCTGCCCAAGGCCGTGCCCAACTCCTTCCTCCTCACCGCCGCCGCCTGCGGCGCGGACATCACCGTCGCGCACCCCGAAGGCTACGAGCTCGCGCCGGAGGTGCGGGCCGAGGCCGAGGCCTACGCGAAGGCCACGGGCGGCAGCGTGCGGTTCACGCACGACCAGGCCGCGGCGCTGAAGGGCGCGAAGGCCGTCTGCGCCAAGGCCTGGGGCCCCGCCACGGGCGCGCCCGCAGCGCCCATGCCGTCGCTCGGTTCCTGGATGCCTACGCAGGCGCATCTGGGACGGGCGGCGGAGGACGCGATCTTCCTCCACTGCCTCCCGGTGCGCCGCAACCTCGAAGTCGCCGATGGCGTCCTCGACGGCCCCTGGAGCCGCGTCGTGGACGAAGCCGAGAACCGGTTCCACATCCAGCGGGCCCTGCTCGCGTCCCTGCTCTAGAAGGACCCCATGCCCCTCGCCCATGATCCCTATGAACTGCTCCACTCCGCCGCGGCCTATGTGCGGCGCTTCCGCAACCGCACCTTCGTCGTGAAGGTGGGCGGCGCGCTGCTGGAGGACCGCGCCGTCTCGAAGGCCCTCTGCCGGCAGATCTCGCTGCTCTGGAGCTTCTCCATCCGCGTCGTCCTCGTGCACGGCGGCGGCCCCGCGCTCGACGCGCTCTGCCAGAAACTGTCCCTGCCTGTGGAGAAGGTGGGCGGGCGGCGCGTGACGAGCCCCGCCGTGCTGGAGGCGGCCCAGATGGTGCTCGCGGGCACGGAGCACACGCGGCTCCTCGCCGACCTCCGCGCTTGCGGCGTGCCGGCCGTGGGCCTTTCCGGCATCGACGCGGGATTGCTGCGCGCGACCAAGCGGCCGCCCATGGCCACCGCGTCCGGACCCGTGGACTTCGGGCTCGTGGGCGATGTGGAGTCCGTGGATCCCGCCGTCATCGAACGGCTACTGGAAGGCGGCTTCCTGCCCGTGGTGGCGCCGCTCTCCGGCGATGACGAAGGCCAGGTCTTCAACACCAACGCCGACACCGTGGCGGCGGAGCTGGCCATCGCGTTGAAGGCGGAGAAGCTCGTCTTCCTGCTGGAGGCGCAAGGCGTGCTCAAGGACGCCGCGCGGCCCGAGACGCTCATACCCCACCTCACGCTGGACGCGCTCGAGGCGCTCGCCGCCGCCGGCGCGCTGCAGGGCGGCATGGCGCCCAAGGCGGCCTCCATCCGGCGGGCGCTGGAGGGCGGCGTGCCCGCGGCGCATCTCGTGGGCGGCCGTTCCTCGGAGGCGCTCCTCACGGAGATCTTCACCAACGAAGGCAGCGGGACCATGGTCGAATCCGGAGGTGGATCATGACCCCCGGCGCGCTGCTCGAAAAGCTCGTCAGCACGCCCAGCGTCTCCCGCGAGGAGGGCGCCATCGCGGACTTCCTCCAGGATCTGCTGGCCTCCCATGGCGCGGCCGTCCACCGCAGCGGCCACAACCTCTGGTTCGAGGTCGGTTCCGGTTCGCCGCGCCTCCTGCTCAACACGCACCTCGACACCGTGCCGCCCTGCGCGGGCTGGCAGGGCGATCCCTTCGCGCCCCAATGGCGCAACGGCCGCCTCCACGGCCTCGGCGCCAACGACGCGAAGGGCTGCCTCGCGGCGATGACGCTCGCCGCGCTGGACCTGCTGGCGCGCGGCCTCGCGCACGGCAGGGCCGTCTTCGCCTTCACGGCCGAAGAGGAGATCGGCGGCCAGGGCATCGCGACCATCCTCGACCAGCTCGGCCCGCTGGACGGCGCCGTCGTCGGCGAGCCGACAAGCCTCCAGGTCTGCGCGGCCCAGCGGGGCCTGCTCGTGCTGCGCTGCACGGCGAAGGGCGAAGCCGCGCACGCCGCCCATGCCCACGCCCTCGGTGCCGCGAACGCCATCCACCGCGCCGCGCGGGACATCGCGAAACTGGACGCGCTGCGCTTCGAGCCTCATCCGCTGCTGGGCGAATGCCGGGCCCAGGTGACGGTGGTCCAGGGCGGCAAGGCGCGGAACCAGGTGCCGGACGCCTGCGAATTCTTCGTGGATCTGAGGACGACGCCCAACCTCGACCACGAGGCGCTCGCGGCCTCCATCGGGCAGGAACTGGAGAGCGACACGGCCATCCATTCCGGCCGCTATGTGTCGAAGGCCACGGACCCCGCGCACCCGCTCGTGCGCGCGGCCCTCGCGGCCGCGGGGCGCAAGGGGCCCGTGGGCAGCGCCACCACCTCCGACTGGGCCTACCTCGGCGACATCCCCGCCGTGAAGATCGGACCCGGCGACACGCACCGCAGCCACCGCGCGGACGAATACCTCACCCTCGCGGAGCTGGAGGCGGGGATCGCCTTCTATTCGGCCCTCGTGCCCGCCTTCCTCAAGGAGGCCGTCCATGCCTGAAGTGATGTGGTCGAAAGGCGAAGCCGTGGACGCGCTCGTCCACCGCTTCACCGTGGGCGAGGATCCCGTCACCGATCTGGCGCTGCTGCCCTTCGACTGCCTGGCCAGCGCCGCGCACGCGCGCGGGCTCGCGCAGGCGGGCCTGCTCGGCCGGAAGGACGCCGCTTCGCTCATCCGCGAACTGGGCAAGCTGAAGTCGGCCTCGGAAGCCGGCGCCCTCGCCATCCCGCCGGCGCTGGAGGACGGCCATACGCTGCTGGAGGCGAAACTCACCGAAGCCCTCGGCGAGACCGGCGCCAAGATCCACCTGGGCCGCAGCCGCAACGAGCAGGTGGCCTTGGCCCTGCGGCTCTGGATGCGGTCCGCCCTCGTGGGGCTCGGCGAAGACGCCGCGGCCTTCGCGGGCGCGCTGCTGGACTTCGCGGCGAAGCATGGCGACGCGCCCTTGCCGGGGCTCACGCACCTTCGGCGGGCGATGCCCAGCAGCTTCGGCCTGTGGGCCGAAGCCTACGCGGAGGCCCTGCTCGAAGAGCTCGAAGCCGTCAAAGCCCTGGACGCGCGCCTCGACCGGAGCCCCGCCCATTCCGCGGCGGGCTTCGGCACGCCGCTCTCCTTCGACCGGGCCGAGGCCGCGCGGAGGCTGGGCTTCTCCCGCACGCAACGCAATCCGCTGGACGCGCAGAACAGCCGGGGTCGCCACGAGGGCGCGCTCCTCGCTTGGCTGTCGAGCCTCAGCCTCACGCTGGAGAAGCTCGCCTGGGACGGCTGCCTTTACGGGTCGGAGGGTTTCGGATTCCTCAAACTGCCCGCGGCCTTCACGACGGGCTCCAGCCTCATGCCGCAGAAGCGGAACCCCGACGCGCTGGAACTGGCGCGGGGCCGGGCCCGGGAGATCCGCGGCCTCGCCGCCACGGCCGAGCGCCTCGCGGGCGGCCTGCCCTCCAGCTACCACCGGGACTTCCAGCTCCTCAAGAAGCCGTTGATGGACGCGGTACGGATCGCGCGGGAGCTCATGCAGGTGCTGACCCGCCTCATCGAAGGCCTGGAGCCAGGCTGCGCCGCGGCGGAGGCCGCCTGCACGGACGAGCTCTACGCCGCCAACGAGGCCTTCCGCCTCGCGGCGGAGGGCGCGCCCTTCCGCCACGCCTACCGCGCCGTGGCCGCCCAGCTGGCGGACGGCTCCTTCGCGCCGGATCGCGAAGCGGCGGGCGCGCCGGCCTCCGCGCCGCTGATCTCCGCGGCGCGGATGGAGCTGGCCCGGAACCAGGCCTGGCTGGACGCGCGACGCCGCGCCATGGAGGCCACCGCCGCTTCGATCTTCCAGGAGACGCCATGACGACTCACGCCAAAGGGACCGTTCTGCTCGCCTTTTCCGGCGGCCTCGACACCACCTTCTGCGCCGCCTGGCTGCAGTCCGAAGGCTGGAAGGTGGCCACCGTCACCGTCGACACCGGCGGCTTCGACGCGCCCGAGCTGGCGCGCATCGAGGCGCTCGCCGCGTCCTTCGGCGCCGAGCACCGCACCGTGGACGCGAAGGCGCGGCTCTTCGACGGCACGCTGCGCTTCCTCCTCTTCGGCAACGTGCTGCGGGGCCAGACCTACCCGCTCTCCGTGAGCGCGGAGCGGCTCTGCCAGGCGCAGGTGGTCGCGGAGCTGGCGAAGGAGCTGGGCGTGGATGCCATCGCCCACGGCTCCACCGGGGCGGGCAACGACCAGGTCCGCTTCGACGTGGCCTTCCGCGCCCTCGCGCCGGAGGTGGAGATCCTCGCGCCCGTGCGGAGCCTGGGCTGGAGCCGCGCGCAGGAAACGGCCTTCCTCGCGGAGCGCGGCATCGAGGTGCCCGCGAAGACGAGCGCCTATTCCGTCAACGAAGGCCTTTGGGGCGCTTCGGTGGGCGGCCGCGAAACGCTGGACAGCTGGAGCGCCCTGCCCGACGCGGCCTATCCCGGCGGCGCCGTGGACGCGGCGCCCCCCCCGATGACCCTCACCCTCGCCTTCGAACGCGGCCTGCCCGTGGCCCTGGATGGACAGGCCCTCCAGCCCGTGACGCTCATCGAGACGCTCAACACCCTGGGCCGGGCCTACGGCCTCGGCCGCGGCGTGCATCTCGGCGACACCATCCTCGGCATCAAAGGCCGCGTGGGCTTCGAAGCCCCGGCGGCGCTTCTGCTCATCCAGGCCCACCGGGAGCTGGAGAAGCTCGTGCTGTCGGGCCCGCAGCTCTTCTGGAAGGAGCAGCTGGGCCAGCTCTACGGGGCGATGCTGCACGAGGGCAAGGCCTTCGACCCGCTCGTGAAGGATCTCGAAGCCTTCCTCGCGTCCAGCCAGGCGCGCGTCACGGGCGAGGCGCGCCTGAGCCTCTTCCCGCGCGCCGCGGCCGTCGAAGGCGTGCGCTCGCCCCACTCGCTCATGGACCCGAAGGTCGCCAGCTATGGCGAGGAGAACAAACTCTGGAGCGGCGCGGAGGCCGCGGCCTTCGGCAAGGTCTTCGGCGTCTCGCAACTGCTGTCCGCCAAGGCTGGAGCATCCTCATGAGAATCACCGTCGACAAGATCTCTTCCGTCACGCGGAACCTGAAACTGGGCAAGCGGCTCACGCTCTCGACCGAGATCCAGGCCGCGGAGGGCGCCGTCCTCGCCGCGCGGGTGAAGGGCGAGAAGCGCACCTACAACCAGCTGGAGGACCCCCACGGGCGCATGAGCACGCTGCACGACGGCGACCTCATCGTCGGCGCGCTGGGGCACCGGCGGGCCTTGCAGGGCTACGAAGGCGCCGTGCCGGAGCGCGTGGCGGCGGGCGACACGCTGCACCTGCTGAACCTCGGCGGCGTCATCGGCCTCTGTTCCTCCCACCATCCCGAACTGGGCCCGCCCTTCGAGCTGGAGGTGCTCGGGCAGGTGCTCGCCTTCCCCGACTTCCAGAGCCGCCAGGGAAAGCTCGCCTTCATTCCCGCGCAGGTCCCGCCGGAGAAGGCCGCCGCGCCCTTCCCGCCCACGGTCTTCGTCGCGGGCACCTGCATGAACGCGGGCAAGACCGCCGCCGCCTGCGTCATCGTGCGCGCCCTTACCCGCGCCGGATTGAAAGTCGGCGCCTGCAAGCTCACGGGCGTCTCGCTCATGCGCGACGTGCTGGCCATGAAGGATCACGGCGCCGCCATCGGTCTCGATTTCACCGACGCGGGCCTGCCCAGCTCGGGCCCTGAATCCGCGCTGTCCGCGGCCCGGTCCATCCTCCATGCCCTGGGCGCCCACGGCGTGGATGTCGTCGTCGCGGAGACCGGCGATGGCATCCTCGGCGAATACGGCGTGCAGGAGATCCTCGCGGACGCGGAGGTGAGGGCGGCTTCGGCGGCCTTCGTGCTCTGCGCCAACGACCCCGTGGGCGTCGCGGGCGGGCTCGAGAAGCTCAAAGGCGACTACGGCATCGCCGTGGACCTCGTGGCGGGCCCCGCCACGGACAACGGCGTGGGCGTGCGCTTCGCGGAAGGCCTCGGCGTGGCCGCGGCCAACGCGCGGCGGGACCCCGCGGCCCTCGGCGCCGCCGTGCTCGCGCTCGTGCAGGCGCGGATGGCGGTGACGGCGTGAATTTCGACGCGCTCATTCTCGGCGCCTCCGGCTACGGCGGCGGCGAGCTGCTGCGCTGGCTGATCCAGCATCCGCACCTCGGCGGCCTGAAGGGCACGGCCCATTCCCACGCGGGCAAGCCCTTCCATGCCGTGCATCCGAACCTGCGCGGGCTGGTCGAAGGCAGCTTCGACGCGGAGCCCGACTGGGCCTCGCTCGCGGCGTCCGAACGGCCCGTGCTCTTCAGCGCCCTGCCCCACGGCGAGCTCGCGTCGCGGATGCCGGGCTTCGAAACCGCCTGGGCGGAACTCGGCCTCGGCGAGCGCCTCACGGTCATCGACCTCTCCGCCGACTTCAGGTGGACGGAGGGCTGGGTCTACGGCCTCAGCGAATGGAAGCCCGAGCGGCTGAAGGGCGCAAAACGCATCGCGAATCCCGGCTGCTTCGCCACGGCGTTGCAGCTCGCGCTCCTGCCCCTCGCCGATCTGAAGCCGGCCTTCGTCGCCGCGAGCGCCATCACGGGCTCCAGCGGCAGCGGCGCCCATCCTTCCGAGACGACGCACCACCCGACGCGGGCCAACGACTTCCGCGCCTACAAACCGCTCCAGCACCAGCACGAGGCCGAAGTGCTCGCGACCCTCGCGGCCGAGGGCTGGGCGCCGGAGCTGGCCTTCACGCCCCACTCCGCGCCCCTGGTGCGCGGCATCTTCGCCACGGTCCAAGCACGGCTGGAGACGACCATCCCGGAAGCCGACCTGCGCGCGCGCATCGAAGCCGCCTTCCCCGGCCCCTTCGTGCGGGTCGTGGAAGGCTCACCCCGCGTCGCCGCCGTCGCGGGCTCCGCTTTCGCCGATATCGGCTTCGCCATGAAGGGCCCGCTCCTCAGCGTCATGGTGGCCCTCGACAACCTCGGCAAGGGCATGGCCACCCAGGCCATCCAGAACCTGAACCTCGCGCTGGATCATGCGCCGATGGCGGGGCTAAGGTCGGCCGGGCCTTATCCGGGATAAATCTTCACCGCGAAGACGCAGAGGACGCAGAGAAGCGTCGACCCACCAGACCAGGGCCCGCCGCAAGCGGCGGCCTTCGCGCAGGGCGCGAAGGTGGCATCAAGCGAGAGCGGCGATCGTGCGCAAGCGCGGAATCGCCGCTCTCGCTTGATGCCCAGCCCTGGCCGGCGATATGCCAGGACATCTCCGCGTTCTCCATGCCTTCGTGGTGAAGAGGTTTTCTTCGCGGGCCTTCGTGCCCTTGGTGACTTCGTGGTGGAGCTTTTGCCGCTCGTCCCCGATAAACTGATCCTTCCGCCTGGAGCGTCCATGAATCCCAGCCTGTTGACCAAGGAATCCCTCGCCGCCTTCGCCATGGAGCAGCGCGCGGCTTTCGAGGCGGAGCTGAAGAAGCTGGTGGAGATCCCGAGCGTGAGCGCGGATCCGGCGCGGGCGGGCGATGTGCGCCGCTGCGCGGAGGCCGCGAAGGACCTCTTCGAGCGCCACGGCGGCCAGGCGGAGCTCCTGGAGACGGACGGCAATCCGCTCATCCACGGCTGGTTCGGCGAGGACGCGGGCCTGCCCACCATCACGGTCTACAACCACATGGACGTGCAGCCGGCCAACGAGCCCGAGTGGACGGCGGATCCCTTCGTCTTCACCAACGACAACGGCACCTACCGCGGCCGCGGCAGCACGGACGACAAGGGCCCTGCCGTCACGGCCTTCTTCGGCGCGCTCGCGGCCCGCAAGGCGGGCGTGCCGCTGAACATCCACTTCCTGTGGGAGCTCGAAGAGGAGATCGGCTCGCCGAACTTCGAAGGCGGGCTGAAAGCCCACAAGGGCCGCCTCAAGACCGACGCCATCGTCGTGAGCGACACGGTGTGGATCACGCGGGGCAAGCCCAGCACGCCCGCGGGCCTGCGCGGCCTCAAGGGATTCCGCCTCACGCTGGAGACGGCGGACCACGACCTGCACAGCGGCGTCGTCGGCGGCGCCGCTCGCAACCCGCTCTCCGAGCTCATCACCCTCGTGGACCAGATGCTGGACGGCAACACGGGCGAGGTGAAGATCCCCGGCTTCTACGACGAGGTGACGCCGCCCAGCGCCGCGGAGTTGGAGAGCTGGAGGAACAGCGGCTTCACCGTGGCCCAGTTCAAGCAGGACCACATGATCAAGGGCCTCCGCACGGAGGATCCCATGGACCTGCTGACCCGCGTGTGGGGGAAGCCGACCATGGAAGTGCACGGCGTCGTGGGCGGCTACACGGGCCCCGGCATCAAGAGCGCCGTGCCCGCCCGGGCGGAAGTGAAGGTCAGCTGCCGCCTCGTGCCCGATCAGGAGGAGCACACGACCATGGAGCGCATCCGCGCCTTCGTGCGGAAGCAGAACCCGGATGTTGAAGTCCACGAAGAGCACGGCCTGGCCCCCTTCAAGGGCCATGTGAGCGGTCCCTACGCCGAAGCCATCAAGGACGCCTACCAGTTCGCCTTCGGCGCTTCCTGCTCCTTCACCCGCGAAGGAGGCTCCATCGGCGCCGTGAAGACCATGGAGGACGAGCTGGGCTGCGAGGTCTACTTCCTCGGCCTCAGCCTGCCCGAGCACGGCTATCACGCCCCTAACGAGAACTACGATTGGGAGCAGGCCAGCGGCGGCATGGTGGCCTTCGCGCGCTACTTCCAGACCGTGAGCGGCTTCAAGAAGTAGGGGCCTGACCCGCGACAACAGAAGAGGCCGCGTGAGCGGCCTCTTCTGTTCAGGGCGTGAAGGTGATCCTCCACACCGTGCCGTCCCCGTGCCCGAGCACATAGATGAGTCCGTCGGGGCCGAGCTGGACATCCACGGGCTCGTTGAAGCCGCCGAGCAGGTCAATGGAACTTGAGGAGGCCAGGTTGAATACATGGACCCAGCCGCCACAGAGGTCCGCGTAGAAGTAGCGGCCCACATAGGCCGTTGGGTAGACGGCCGTGGCCGGATCGTAGAAGGCGCCGCCTGCGATGGCGCAGGCGCCGCTGCTGTGGTCGTAGGCGAAGAGCGGATTGCGGTAGGTGCCGAAGGGCACGGCGGGCGGCGTGGCGACGATGCCTTCCGCGAGGTTCCAGCCGTAGTTGGAGCCGCCGATGCCGTCGTTGATCTCCTCCCGCGCCTGCGGCGGCGAGCTGCCCACATCGTTGAGGAAGATGCGCCCCGTGCCCGGCTGCACCGCGAAGGTGAAGGGGTTGCGGAGGCCCGCGGCCCATATGAGTTTGTAGACGCCCGTGAACGAGGCGTCGCCGTAGAAGGGGTTGTCGGTGGGAATGCTGCCATCGGCGTTCATGCGCAGGATCTTGCCGAGCAGCGTCGTCTTGCTTTGCGAATTCGACGGGTCGGCGTTCTCGCCAACAGAAATATAGAGCTCGCCATCCAGGCCGAAGTGGAGGCCGCCCCCGTTGTGGTTCGTCGCGGAGCTGAGGTCGTTGAGGTCCAGCAGGTCCGTGTCCGTGCCATCCGAAATGTCTGGCGCCGCGGCATTCACATGGAGCCGCGAGACGCGGTTGTGGGCCGCGCTGCTCGCCGTGCCTGGCACCGTGTGGTAGCAGTAGACGAAGCCGTTGGTGGCGAAGGCGGGATCGAAGGCCACGTCCAGCAAACCCCGCTCGCCGTTGGAATCCACCGTGAAGGTGTGGAAGG
>DATJFC010000026.1:0-3100 GCA_035495995.1 Holophagaceae bacterium | reverse complement strand
AAGGTGAGGGCGCTGCTGTAGACGGCTTCCGGCCACCGACTCCCGTGGAGAAGCATCCATGCGCACCGTCATCCTGCTGATCCTCTCCAATGTATTCATCTTCGCCCTGCGGGCTCAGACCTCTCCAGTTAGCGGCCTTGCGTGGCGGAGATCAGGCTCCCGCGGACCTGTCCATCTCCTCCTTCGCCGCTTTGAGGTCCTCCCACACTGACCGCCGCACCTCTTGCGTGTACTGGCGCAGCACATAGGCGGGATGGAAGGTGGGCATGAGGGGGATCGCGCGCCCGCCGACCTCCAGCCGCTTCCACTGGCCGCGGACCTTCGTGATGCCCTCTTTGACGCCGGCCAGCTCCCTCAAGGGCGTGGCGCCGAGGGTGACGATCACCTTGGGCTGGATCAGCTCGATCTGGCGCCGCAGGTAGCCCAGGCAGGCCGCGGCCTCTTCTGGCTGGGGCGTGCGGTTGTCCGGCGGCCGGCACTTCACCACGTTGGCGATGTAGACCTGCGGCCGCGACAGGCCGAGGGCGCCGATCATCTTGTCCAGCAGCTCCCCGGCCTTGCCCACGAAGGGGCGGCCCTGGAGATCCTCGTCCCGGCCGGGGCCTTCGCCAATGAACATGAGCTCCGCGTGGGGGTCGCCTTCGCCGAAGACGAAGCGGATGCGGCCCGGTCCCAGCGCGCATCTGAGGCAGCCCTGGATCGCGGCCTCCAGCGCCGCCAGGGAAGGGCTCCCGGCCACGGCTGCTTCGGGCGGGCAGCCGGTGGGGTCTTCCGGCGCGACATAGGCCGCGGCCACTGGCTTCATGGGCCGGGAAGGGGGCTGGAGAGCAGGGGCCGGGGGCGGGGTGCTTGGAAGTAGCTGTGCCGGGGCCGGTTCAGGTGATCCAGGGCGCACCAGCCCCATCACCCCGAGTTCCTTCAGGGTGTCCCGCCAGGCTTCGAGGGGGCTCGCCATCCTTTGAGCCTAACAATCTTTGGAACCTGAAGGGTCCGGCCTGCATCCTGAGAGCTGGAGACCTTGATGGCCGACCCGACCTCTCCGGAGGCCAGCCCCGATAGCCAGACTCCTTTCGGGAGCCGGGAGACTTTCCATTCGGCCTTCGCGGAGCTTTATCCGCGTCTGGTGAGCTACGCCCGGCGCTACGGGGCGACTTTCCCGGAAGACATCGCCCAGGAGGCCTTCGTCATCCTCATGCAGCGCGCGAACCCGGTGGAGCACCCCACCGCCTTCCTGTACGGCACGGTGCGGACCCTCGCCCTCACGGAGCGGCGACCCATGAAGAACCAGAACCTCAGCCTCGAAGCGGTCATGGAGCCCGGCGCGGGCGGCGCCACCGCCTTCGACCACGTGCTCGGCCGCGAAGTGCGCGAGCGCATGAAGCTTCTGAGCCCCACCTTCCGCGAGGCCCTCTGGCTCTTCGTCGTCGAAGGGCTCGCCATCAAAGAGATCTCCGAGATCCTCTCCATTCCCGAAGCCACCGTGAAGACCCGGATCCACCGGGCGAAGGTGCAGCTGAAGGAGCAACTCAACCCCCCCGCTGGTGGAGGCGTTCATGTCCTGGTCTGATCCCGCGCGCAGGTTCGAGCCTGCCGAGGATGCCGCCTTGAGGTCCGAGCTGAAGGACCTGCTCGGCCTTTCCGAGGTCGAGGCGCCCCTGGCTCCCGAGCCCACTCCCGAACTGGCGGAACTGGCCGACAGCCTCCGCCGCGAGGCCGAACGGCGGCGCCACGCGACGCTGCAGCCCCGCCCGAGCTGGAAGCTGGCGACCGCCGCCGCCCTTCCGATCCTCCTGGGCCTCGGCGCCCTCGGCGGCTGGGGCATCCAGCAGAAGCACCGCGCCGACGGCCTGGCCGCGCAGGTGGCGGACCGGGACGCGCGCATCCAGCGCATCGCCTCCGAGAACGAGGCCGCCCGGCTGGAACTGGCCACGGAGCGGGCCCAGAAAGAGGACGCGCAGCAGAAGCTCGTGCAGGTCGCTCAGAAGCTTTCACCGCAGGAGCGCCAGCCCTATCTGGTGATTCCCGCGAAGAAACCCGTGGGGGCCGAGGTCATGGACACCCTGCGGGTCAAGGCCCCGGGCCAGTAAGGCCTGGACACACGGAAGAAGGGCGGGGGCGCCGTGAGGCGCCCCTTTAGTGTCTGGGCATCAGGCCTCGGGCGTCAGGCGTCGGGTCCTCGTGCAGGCGAGGGCGAGGGGAACCGGCGTCGCGGCGTGCATGGAGGCCCGAAGCCTGACGCCTGATGCCCGGGATCAGCCCGCCTGGCTCTGCCCCGGCGACCAGCCGCGCTCGTTGAGGAGCCGCACGCCCTGGATGCGCTTCAGGCGGAAGGCCATCTCCTCCTGGTGCAGGTGGCAGAAGGCCATGAGGTGGTCTCCGTTGAGCTCCCGCGGCGTGACGCGCCGCAGCTGGGTGCGATGGGCCGCCGGCGGCAGGTAGGCGAGCTCCACGATGAGCGTGTGGGATGCGGCGTAGTCGAGGATGCCCCGCGTCTCGTCCTCGGGCTGCTGCTCGCCCTTGGCGCCCATGTGCAGCATGGGCACGCGGCGCTCCACCTCCTGGTAGAGGACGGGATCCTCGTCGTGCAGCTTCTGGAGCGCCTGCCGCGCCATCTGCCGCACGGGCTCCAGGTGGGCGGCCATGCCCTTCTCGTCCACGAAGGCGATGGAGGCGAGGGCCCAGAGGTAGAGCTCCTCATCCTGGTCCAGGCTCACGGGCAGGAAGCGGCTGGGCTTGGGCAGGTAGCCCGCGAGCTTGAGCAGGTGCTGCGCGTTGCCGTCGCCGCGGATCTCCAGCACCGTGTCCGAAAGCGCCGCGAGCTTGAGGGGCGCCAGCTCGGGGCGGAGCTTCAACTCATCGGCCAGTTGCGGCGTGCGGGCGCGCACGATGCGCACATTGCGCTGCACCTCCACCTCGCCCACGCGCCGCCCGAGATCGTCCAGCAGCTGCAGGAGCGTCTGGGGAAGGGCCTGGCTGGAGGCGCCGAGCCGCGCGCGCATCTCGTCGAGCCCCACGCCCTGGTCCAGGGCCCGCACGAGCGTGTCGTGGCCGAGGCGGAAGGCGCCCATCGTGTCCAGGGCTTCCACTTCCGTGAGCTGCG
>DATJFC010000025.1:0-2030 GCA_035495995.1 Holophagaceae bacterium | reverse complement strand
TGGGCGGCGTGGGCGACCCCGCCTGGATCGAGGCGAGCCTGGACGCCATCGCGCGACTCATCGCGGCGTCGCGGGGGAGGGCCCTCGTCCTCTTCACGAGCCGCAAGATGCTCAGCGCCTTCCGCCCACGCCTGGAATCGGCGCTGCCGCAGATCACCTTCTTCGTGCAGGGCGAGCAGCTCACGCGCAATCAGTTGTTGAGCCGTTTCCGCACGGCGCCGGACGCGGCCCTGCTGGGCCTCGCCAGCTTCTGGCAGGGCGTGGACCTGCCGGGCGACGCCCTGCGCCTCGTCGTCGTCACCGCGCTGCCCTTCGCGCCGCCGGACGATCCCGTGCTCGCGGCGCGCATCCGGGAAGCCGACGCGAAGCAGGAGGGCCTGGGCTTCCGCGGCATCCAGCTCCCGCAGATGACGCTCAAGTTGAAACAGGGCCTCGGCCGCCTCATCCGCACCCGCAACGACAAGGGCGTCGTCGCGCTGCTGGATCCGCGCATCCTCCTGCCGAAAGAGGATCCCAACGGCAAACGCTACGCCGCCCAGGTCCGCGCCAGCCTGCCCCCCTTCCCGCTGGTCCGGGACTGGGAGCGGGTGGAGGCGTTCCTCAAGGGCCTGTGACGGCACCCATTTTGCTCACGGGTTAGAATGAAGACGATGCCGCGACGCGCGCTGAACCTCGCCCTGTCCCTGGCGGCTTTGCCGCTGGCGGCCGGGGGTCCGCGGCGGGCTTCGCAGAAGACCTACATCTACACCTACCTCGACAGCCGGGGGCAGCTGATCATCAACAACATGCCGCCCAGCTACATGCAGGGTCGCGGCCTGCGCCTCCAGAAGGTCAGCGTCGGCATGGTGAAGCTCGCCATCACGCCCGTGGAGATGGCGAAGGTCATCCGTAGCCCCGAGATGCTGGCCATGGTGGACGAGGTCGCGGCGGCCAACGGCGTGGACACCTACCTGGCCCGGGCCATCATCCAGGCCGAAAGCGCCTTCAACTACCGGGCCCGCAGCCATGTGGGGGCGCTGGGCCTCATGCAGCTCATGCCCAGCACGGCGGAGCGCTTCGGCGTGCTGGACCCCTTCGATCCCCGCCAGAACATCACGGGGGGCTGCAAGTACCTCAAGTGGCTCACCGACTACTTCAAGGGCGACCTGGCCAAGGTCGTCGCCGCCTACAACGCGGGCGAGGGCGCCGTGCAGCGCTACAACGGCGTGCCCCCTTTCAAGGAGACGCGGGCCTACGTGCCCAAGGTCCTCGACCTCTACAACCGCAAGGCCGTGCAGCCGGACGCGAAGGATGCCGGGGCCATGGCCCTGCTGAAGAAGGGCCGCGGCGGCTTCGAGGTGCAGGGCAAGGATGTGGCTCCGGACCAGAAGGCCGTCATCGCGGGCAACACGCGCATCTACCAGTGGGTGGACGGCTCAGGCCGCCTCAAGATCAGCGACACGCCGCCGCCCCGGGGCACGCCCGGCGTGAAGGTCTTCGGCGGCGGAGGCTGAACCTTCCGGTCCCGCGCTAGCCTGCCGCCTCGGCATCCAGGGCGAGGGCGGCTTCTTCGAAGGCGGGTTTCATGCCGGCGACGCGATCCGTGGCGCCGCCGAAGGCGCCCGCCCGCGCGCCGCGCTCGATCTCATGGGCCAGCGCCTGCAGGCGCCGCGCGCCGACGGCTCCGGCCGCGCCCTTGATGGCGTGGGCCTCCTGGGCGATCCCTTCGGAATTCCCCGCCGCCAAAGCGGCCTCGATGGCCTCCAGCCGCCCGCCGATGTCCTCGCGGAAGAGCTGGGCCATCTCCTTCAACAGGCCCTTGCCGCCGCCGTCCAGCACCACCAGCTGCTTCAGGACGGCGGGATCGAGGACGGGCGGGGTGTCCGGCGACATGAAAACTCCTCGGAGGCGAGTCCCAGGTTAGGACAAGGCCCGGCCCAAGGGTAGATTGGATCCGATGACCGGCGCGCTGGATTCCCGCATGCAGGCCGCCGACGCGGCCCTTTCCCTGCTTTTCCGCAAACTGCATCCCCACCTCGAGGACGCGGCTC
>DATJFC010000024.1:0-3238 GCA_035495995.1 Holophagaceae bacterium | reverse complement strand
TGCTGGAATTCCAGCAGCAGCGACTGGATGGACTGGGTCTCCGGGGCGAAGAAGGCGGCGCGGGCGAGGGCCCGGAGATCCACGGCGGAGCCCTGCTCGTGCAGGGACCAGAGGAGGTCCTTCAGGTGCACCACGCCGACGACGCGGTCCAGGTCGCCGTCCACCAGGGGCAGGCGCGTGTGGGGCGTGTCGCGCGCGCGGCCGAGATTCGCCTCGAGATCCTGGCGTAGGTCCAGGTAGGTCACCTGCACGCGGGGCACCATCACCTCGCGCACGGTGCGCCTGGAGAACTGGAAGAGGTTCTCGATGAGCTCCTGGCGCGTGAGGTCGAGGGTGCCCTCGGCGCGGCTCCGGAAGAGGATGTGCTTCAGCTCCTCCTCCGTCGGCGCGTGCTCGCCGTGGGCCTCTCTCGGCGCGCCCAGGAGCCGCTCCACGGCGCCGCTCAGCATGCGGAGGAAGGCCGTCACCGGCCGGATGGCGTTCGACCAGAGCAGCAGCGGCCGCGCGGTTCGCAGGGCCCAGGCCAGGGAGCCGCGGATGGCGAGCCCGCGGGGGACGAGTTCGGCGAGCACCACCTGGAGCAGGGTCACGAGCAGCAGGCCGCAGGCCGTGCCCAGCACGAGCCCCGTGTGGGGCCAGGGCAGCCAGCCGAAGAGGCGCTGGAAGGCCTTCACGGAAGCGCCCTCGCCCACGGCGCCGAGGGTGAGGGTGAGCAAGGAGATCGCGACCTGGATGCCCGCCAGGTGGCGGGCGAGGTCGCGATGGACCTCCAGCGCCGCCCGGGCCCTCGGATCCCGGTCCTTGAGCGATTCCAGCTGGGTCGCCCGCACGCGCACCGCGGCGAATTCCGCCAGCACGAAGAAGCCCCCCATGAGCAGCAGGGCGGCGCAGCCCAGGATGAGGCCGCCGCTCACGGCTCCGGGCTCCTGCTAGGGGCCCTCATTCCTTCGCGAGGCCGCCGCCGCTGCGGAGCTTCTCGCCCAGCTCCTCCATGAGCGCGGCCAGGGCCTTGAGACGGTCGCCGCGATCGGCGAGCTGGCCCAGGATGCCCTGCTTTTCCTTCTCCAGCGCCGCCGTGGCGTCCTGGGCGGACTTGAGCTGGTCCTTGAGGCGGCCCAGCTCGGCCTCCTTGGTGTCCAGGCCGCCCATGAGCTCCTTGCGCTCCTGGTCGTGGGTGGCCTTGGCCTCGGACAGCTCCTTGCGCAGCGCCTCGGCTTCGCGCATGGCCTTCTCGATGTCCTTGGCCAGGGAGGCTTTCGTCTCCTCGGCGACTTTCAGCGCCTCGGCGCTCTGGGCGGCCCGCTCCTCGGCGGCCTTGAGCTTGGCCTCCGCGTCCGCGAGCGTGTCCTGGATCTGGGCGAGCTGGCGGCCCTGGCCGCGCACGGTGGCTTCGAGGCCCGTGATCTCTTCCGCGAGATGGGCCGCCTTGTCGCGGTGCTGGCCGAGCTCCTCGGTGGCTTTGGCGTGCTGCGCCTCGAGGCCGGCATGCTTGGCGCCCACCTCGTCCAGGCTGGCCTGCAGCTTGGCGGCGGCGCTCTTGTGGCCCTCGCTCTCCGCCTTGTGCTTCGCGGCTTCGGCCTCCGCGGACTCCGCCCGGGCCTGGAGGCCCGGCACTTCGAGGGTCTGGGTCTGGAGCTTGTCGCGCTCCCGCAGGAGGTCGATGGTGCGCGTCGTCTTTTCAGAAAGCTGCTGATTGAGCGTGTCCGCCGTCTGGATGAGCTGCTGCCGCTCGGTGATGGCTTCGCGGAGCTGCTGGCGCAGGGATTCCGCGTCGCCGGACTCTTCGGCCTTCGACAGGGCCGCCTGAGCCTCGGAAAGCTTGGCCTGGAGCTCTTCGGCCTCGTGCTTGCGGCGCTCCAGCTCGTCCAGGTTCACGGTGACGCTGTTGAACTGGCGCTGGAGCTGGACGAGGGCGTCTTCCGTCTCCTTGAGCTTGAGATCCTTGGCGCGGAGCTGCTCTTCGAGGTGCGCGACCTTGCCTTCCGACAGATCGGGCTTCAGGGCCCCTGGCGGCGCCGTGCTGCGGGAGGCGGGCGGAGCCGCCGGCGGGGCCATGCTCGCCAGGGCGGCCTGGATCTGGGCCTGGGAAAGGGCCATGGTGCCGGCCGCGTTCGGCGGCGGGGGCGCGTCGAAGGGCTGGCCCAGATCCGTCTTCAGATCTCCGAGCCAGTCGCCGCCCAGATCCCCGCTCAGGTCCCCGTCATCGGCCAGATCGCCAAGCGGGTTATCGGGGTCCACGCCCCGGGGCGGCACGAGGGGCCGCAGGGCTTCCACCAGGTTCACCGGAGGGATGGGCTTCATGAGGTAGAGGTCCGCGCGGCCCTTGAGCCCTTGGTGGCGCTTGTACTCGTCCTCGGTGGCCTTGCCGCTGATGAGGCCCACCTTCACGTCCCCGAGCTTGGCGCTGCGGCGGATGGAGGCGCAAAGCGCGTAGCCGCGGTTGTCCGCGATCTCGACGCAGATGAGCGCGCAGGCGAAGGCCCCGCTCTCGAGCCGCTGCATGGCCGCGTCCGGAGAGGTCACCACCTCCACCTCGAAGGCGGATTCCAGGGCGACCTGGTGCTCCTTGAGGAAGGCACGGTCATTGTCGACGATGAGAAGGCGCTGGCCTGGCATGCCTCGTCCTAAAGAGTTGGGGTGGCTAGTCTACCCACAAACGCGCGGAGCCCCCGGGGGGGACTTCCCCTGAGGGCTCCATCGGCGGCGAGGCCGCGATCCTTTAATGGGCGGGCGGCTAGTGGCTGGGCGGCACCGCCACCGTGGCCTTCTGGTCCCCCCGCGGGCTCTGGACATAGAGCAGGAGGGGTTTGCCGGAGAATTTGCGGGCCTGGGCGTCGAACTCCTGCACGTCACCCACCTGGGCGCGGCCCACGGAGGTGATGACGAGGCCCGGGGACAGGCTGTCGGCGGCGCCGGAACGGGGGGACACGGAGGTGACCACCACGCCCTTCACGCCCTCGGGCACTCCGAACTGGTAGCGGTTGGCCTGGGTCAGGTCGCCCACCTGGAAGCCGTAGTTCTTGTCCAGATTCAGGCCCTGGGAGCCGGGCTGGCCCGGATCCTGGGGGCCGCCCTGGTCCTCGTCGTCCTGTCCGGCGGGCCCCATGTCCTTCCGGTCGCCGAGCTTGACGGTGAGGGTCTGGGCCTTGCCGTCCCGCAGGATCTGGAGCTTCACGCTCTCGCCCGCCCGGCGGCTAGAAATGAGGCTCACGAGCTCGTCGGGGCTGGAGATGGCCTG
>DATJFC010000023.1:0-2334 GCA_035495995.1 Holophagaceae bacterium | reverse complement strand
GGATCATGCTGGGGGCCGGCCTGCTCCTCTGCCTCCGGAGGCGTCCTTGAGCGAATCCTTCGAGCGCACCGCCATCCACGGCCCCCTCATCCTGGCCAGCGGGAGCCCGCGCCGCGCCCAATGGCTGGAGGCGATGCGCATCCCCTTCGAGAAGCAGCCGCCCGAGGTGGACGAGACCCCGCTCATCGATGAGCCGGCCTCGGACATGGTGCTGCGCCTCGCCGAGACCAAGGCCGAGGTCGTCTCCCGCCGCAACCCTGGCCGCTGGGCCCTCGCGGCGGACACCACGGTGGCCCTCGACGAGCACGTGCTGGGCAAGCCGGAACACGAGGACGACGCGGTGCGCATGCTCATGCTCCTGCAGGGGCGCGTCCACCAGGTCCACACCGGTCTCTGCCTGCAGCGGGACAAAGAGGTCCACAGCTTCGTGGACACGGCGGAGGTGAAGTTCCGCCCCCTGACCGAAGCCCAGGCCCGCTGGTATGCCGGGACGGGCGAGCCCATGGATAAGGCCGGCGCCTACGCCATCCAGGGCGTAGGCGCCCTCTTCGTCGCGGAAGTGAGGGGCAGTTTCGCCACCGTGATGGGCCTTCCCGTGGAGCGGCTATCCGATCTGTTGCAACAGCTGGGCCTGCTCGGATTCTGGTTGGGGGTTCCCCGGAGCTGAAATCCCCCTTGCAGAGGCGTCAAATATGCATTAATTTTCCCAGGCGCCCCAATTAAAAATCGGAGGTTCCATGGCTTCTATGATGGACAAGGCTCCGGTGCTTGCCGTGGATGACACCGCCACGAACCTGGCGATGCTCAAAGCCATCCTGAGAGAGGATTGCGAGCTTTCCACCGCCTCGAGCGGCGAAGAGGCGCTCCGGGCGCTCGGCGCCGGAGCGGCCCCGGCGCTCGTGCTCTTGGACATCGGGATGCCCGGGATCGACGGTCTCGAAGTCTGCCGCCGGATGAAGCAGGACGCCCGGCTCCACAAAGTGCCCGTCATCTTCATCACCGCCCATGGCGAAGTCGCGGACGAGGCCGCGGGTTTCGAAGCCGGAGCGGTGGATTACATCGCCAAGCCCTTCAGCGCCTCGGTGGTCCGCGCCCGCGTGAGGACCCATCTGGCCCTGGCCGACCAGCGCCGGTCCCTCGAAGACGAAGTGGCCAGCCGCACCCGCGAGCTCCGGAAGTCCCGCCTGGAGATCATCCGCCGGCTGGGCCGGGCCGCCGGCTACCGGGACGACGATTCCGGCCAGTCGGTCATCCGCATGAGCCACTACTCCGCCATGCTCGGCCGCGCGATCGGCCTGGACGAGGAGACCGTGGACACCCTCTTCCACGCCGCGCCGCTACACGACATCGGCAAGATCGGCATCTCCGAAGCCATCCTCCGCAAGCCCGGAGCGCTCAACGAGGAGGAGTGGCGGGAGATGAAGGAGCACACCACCATCGGCGCCCTCATCATCGGCAAGCACGAGGATCCGCTCCTCGAAATGGCCCGGATCATCGCCTGGACCCACCATGAGAAATGGGACGGCAGCGGCTATCCCCAGAGCCTCGGGGGCGAGGAGATCCCCCTGCCCGGCCGCATCATCGCGCTGGCGGACGTCTTCGACTCGCTCACCAGCGTCCGGCCCTACAAGGGCGCTTGGGAACCGGAGAAGGCCTTCACCCTCATCGACAAGGCCGGAGGCACCCACTTCGAGCCGAGGCTGGCTGAGGCGTTCGTGTCGCTCAAGAAGGACATCATGGCCATCCGGGAGAAGTATCCGGATCCCCCCGCCTTCTGACGCCCCGGGCGGAGCTGCGCAGGGCTCAGTTGCGGTAGCCGTCAGCGCCCTTGTCGACCGCCTTGGGGTCGTAGTCCTCGAGCATGCGGTACTTCACGCCCTCGACATCCTTGAACTGGCCGTTCCGGATGGCCCAGACGGCGATCAGCACGAAGCCCGCAGCGAAGGCGATGCCCACGGCGGTGAAAGCGATGATGAGCGCCCAGTGGGTGGGTTCCATGGGTGGCTCCTCTCAGGAATGGATCAATTATTCGCCGTAAGGAAGAGGTCGAACTTCCAGGCGATGAGGGTGGGGACCGCCAGCATCAGGATGAAGATGATGAGGCACCGGGCCAGGATCCAATTCTCCTTCAGGATCTGGCGAACCGAGATCGGGGCCTCCTCGTCGTCCTGGCCGTGGCCGGCGGAAGGATTGGCGTTCTGGTCGAGTTCGGTCATGGGATCACCTCAGGCTTCGGCGACCACGCCGAACATGCCGACGAGGAAGAGGACGCCGAAGAAGAACAGGAAGAACATGAAGTAGCGCAGCATGATCAGGTAGCTGCTGACTTTCGGC
>DATJFC010000022.1:0-5905 GCA_035495995.1 Holophagaceae bacterium | reverse complement strand
GAGGAGGCCGAGGACGCTTCCGTCCCCTTGCTGGAGCGCGTGAAGTTCCTCTCCATCGTGAGCCACAACTGGGACGAGTTCTTCAGCGTGCGCGTGGCGGGCATCTGGCGGCAGATCGACGCGGGCATCAGCGCCCCGGGGCCGGACGGCCTCACGCCGCGCCAGCTCCTCGCCCGCGTCTCCGAGCGCATCCACGCCTACAGCGCGCGCCAGCATCAGCTCTTCCACGAGGTGCTGAAGCCCATGCTCGAGGAGGAGGGCGTGAGGCTGCGCAGGCCCGACGAGCTGGACGAGGCCCAGCGGCTCTTCGTGGAGGACCATTTCCGCGCCACGCTGCTGCCCCTCATCACGCCGCTGGCGGTGGACACGGGCCATCCCTTCCCGCGCCTCTCCTCCCAGGCCCTCGTGCTGGCGGCGGAGCTGGAGGCCGGCGACGAAGCGAGGGCGGAGAGCCTGCCGGTGTCGGAGCTGGCCTTCATCCCCGTGCCCCTGGCGGTGGCGCCGCGCTTCCTCCGGGTGCCGTCGGAGGCGGGCACCTTCGTCTTCGTGAGCCTGGAGGATGTCATCCGCACCCATCTCGGCGTGCTCTTCGGCGGCTACGCGGTGAAAAGCTGCCACAGCGTCCGCGTCACGCGGGATGTGGACCTGCCGGTGGACGAGGACCCCGACGAGGACCTGCTGAAGACCGTGGAAGAGAGCCTGCGCGACCGGCGCCGCGGCGCCGTGGTGCGCCTCCAGTACGAGCAGGGCCTGCCGGAGCCCCTGCTCCAGGTGCTGAGCGAGGAGCTCGAGCTGGCGCCGGAGGACCTCTACCCCACGGAGGGCTTCGCGGCCTTCTCCGACCTCATGCAGCTGGTGGCTCAGGTGGACCTGCCGCACCTGAAGGATCCGCCGCTGGCGCCGCTGCTCGTGCCTGAGCTGGAGTCCGCCAGCTCCATCTTCGAGGCCCTGCAGCGCGGCGATGTGCTGCTGCAGCACCCCTACCAGAGCTTCGAGGATTCGGTGGTCCGCTTCGTGCGCGAGGCGGCGGAGGACCCGAAGGTGCTGGCCATCAAGGTGACGCTCTACCGGACGAGCGCCACGAGCCCCATCGCCCGCGCGCTGGAGCGCGCGGCGGAGCGGGGCAAGCAGGTGGCGGCCATCGTGGAGCTCCGGGCGCGCTTCGACGAGGCCGCCAACATCGCCTGGGCGCGGCGCCTGGAGAAGGCCGGCGTCCATGTCGTGTACGGCCTGCCCGGTTTCAAGACCCACCTCAAGGCCTGCCTCGTCGTGAGGCAGGAGGGCGACCGCATCCGCCGCTACTGCCACCTCGGCACGGGCAACTACAGCGAGAGCACGGCGCGGCTCTACACGGACTTCGGCCTGCTGACGGCGGACCCGGAGATCGGCGAGGAGCTCTCGCGCGTCTTCAACCTGCTCACGGGCTACACGCGGCCGGGCAAGCTGGGGCACCTGCTCGTCGCGCCGCAGGGCCTGCGCCACGGCCTCCACGCGCGCATCCAGGCCGAGCGCGAGCACGCGCGGGAGGGCCGCGTGGCGCGGATCCTCTTCAAGGTGAACGCGCTCGTGGACCCGCCCATGATCCAGGCGCTCTACGACGCTTCCGCCGACGGCGTGAAGGTGGACCTCATCGTGCGCGGCATCTGCTGCCTCAAACCGGGCGTGCAGGGCCTCAGCGAGAACATCCGCGTCGTGAGCATCCTGGACCGCTTCCTGGAGCACGCGCGCGTCTACCACTTCGCCGGAGGCGGCGAGCCGGAGACCTTCCTCTCCAGCGCCGACCTCATGCCCCGCAACCTGGACCACCGCGTGGAGCTGGGGTTCCCCGTGAAGGATCCGGTCCTGGCCGCCGAGGTGGTGGACCTGCTGGAGCTCCAGCTGGCGGACACCGTGAAGGCCCGCGTGCTGGGGCCCGAGGGCCAGGTCCTGCGCCGGGGCCTGCGCGAGGGCCCGGCCCTCCGCAGCCAGATCCGCACCTACGAGCTGGCCCTGCGCCGCAGCGCCTCCGCGCCCACGCGCAGGCTCTGATCCGGCTTCCGGCCGTGAGACACTGGAGGGCTGGAGACGGATCATGGAGAAAAAGGTCAGCCGCGCCGCGCTCTTCGACGCGCTCAACGCCTACCAGGTGCCGGGCACGAACGCGACCCTCGTCACGCTGAAGGCGGTGAAGGGGCTCGACGTGGAGGCCGGCAAGGTCACCGCGCGGCTCCAGATGCTGGACGCCTATCAGGACCGGGAGGCGGAGATCCGCAAGGCGCTCCAGATGCGGCTGGGCGCCCTGGAAGGCGTCGAGGCCGTGGCCGTGGACTTCGCTTGGGACAAGACGCCCCAGGTGGAGTTCAAGAACCTGCTGGGCGGCGTGAAGCAGGCTCTCGTCGTGGGCAGCGGCAAGGGCGGCGTGGGCAAGAGCACGGTGGCGGCCAACCTCGCCGTCGCCGCCGCGAAGCTCGGTTTGAAAGTCGGACTGCTGGACGCGGACCTCTACGGCCCCTCCATGGGCATGATGTTCGGCGTCGGCCCCGACGAGGGCCCCGAAGGCACGCCCGAAGGCAAGATCCGGCCCGTGGAGAAGTTCGGGCTCAAGCTCATGTCCATGGGCTTCCTCATCGACGAAGACAAGCCCGTCATCTGGCGCGGGCCCATGCTCAACAAGGCGCTCCAGCAGTTCCTCGGCGACGTCCTCTGGGGGGACCTGGACCTGCTGCTCATCGACCTGCCGCCGGGCACGGGCGACATCCAGATCAGCCTCATCCAGAACGCGAAGGTGGGCGGGGCCATCGTGGTGAGCACGCCCCAGGACATCGCCTTCCTGGACGCGAAGAAGGCCATCGGTATGTTCAGCACGGTGAAGGTCCCCATCGTGGGCGTTATCGAGAACATGAGCAGCTTCCTCTGCCCGGGCTGCGGCCAGGAGACCCAGATCTTCGGCCACGGCGGCGTGCGGGAGGCGGCTTCGCGCATGGAGCTCCCCTTCCTCGGGGAGATCCCCATCGACCTCGCCATCCGCGAAGGCGGCGACGCGGGGGTGCCCCTGGTGGTGGCCCGCCCGGACAGCCCCCAATCGAAGGTCTTCCTCGACATGGCCGGCAAGCTGAAGGCGCAGTTCGCGCTCTGATCATCTAGAATCCCGGGCATGCCCTCTCCGAAGCTGCCCGAGAAGCTGCCGCCCGACCTCCTGGAGCGGGTGCGGGCGCGATTCGAGCACTGGCCCGTCACGGAAGGCCTCGGCCTCGTCGTGGAGGGCCTGGAGCCGGGCCGCGCCCGCATCCGCATGCCGCTGTCGCCGAAGGTCCAGAACGGGCCGAGGGGCAACATGAACGGCGGCTGGCTGGCGAATCTGGCGGACATGGCCTGCGCTTTCGCGCTCTGCACCGCTTTCGACGGCCTCATGCCCTTCGCCACCTCGGACCTGCACTACCGCTACCTGGAGCCCGCCTTCGGCGCGGTGGCCGTGGACGCCATGGTGGTGCGGCTGTCCAAGAGCTCCGCGGTCCTCGAGTGCCGCCTCCTGTGCGGGGAGACGATGGTGGGCTTCGCGACCGCCAACTTCGCCATCAAGCCGAGCCTCAGGGGATAGGCGTGTCCTACCGCATCCGCTCCGCCCCGCCCACCCAGCGCCTGGCCCACGCGTTGGAGCTGCTGCTGCTCGTGGCCATGGCCGGCGCCGTGGGTTATCACTGGCTGGCGCACATCGACTGGGTGGACGCCTTCTACATGTCCATCACCACGCTCTTCACCGTGGGATTCAAGGAGATGGGGGATGTCACCACGGCGACGAAGCTGTTCACCATCTTCTACCTGGTGCTGGGGCTGGGCATCGCCACCTACGCGGTCTCGAATCTCACGGCCCTCATCGTCGAGGGCGATCTGCAGGGCTACCTCAGGGAGCGGCGCATGGAGAAGCGGCTGGAAGGCATCGAGGGCCACATCATCGTCTGCGGCCTCGGCAAGATGGGCTTCCAGGCGGCCTGGGAGCTGAAGCAGGCGGGCGCGCCCTTCGTCATCGTGGAGGCGGACGAGACGAAGGGGCGCACGAACCCGCGCATGCAAAGCGAGATCATCCTCCACGGCAACGCGCTCAACGAGCTCGTGCTGGAGAAGGCGGGCATCCGCCGCGCCAAGGGGCTCATCAGCGCCCTGGCCAGCGACGCGGACAACGTGCTCGTCGTGCTCATGGCGCGGCAGATGAACCCCGGCCTCCCCATCGTCGCGCGCAACGCCAAGCTGGGCACCGAGCGGCAGCTAAAGGCCGCGGGCGCCAACCACATCGTGAGCCCCTACGAGATCGGCGGGCGGCGCATGGCGGGCCTGCTGCTCAATCCGGACATCATGCGCTTCTTCGACGTGGTGCTGGACCAGGACCAGGTGGAGCTGGGCATGGAGCGCATCCTTATCCATCCTGCATCCAAGCTCGTGGGTCTCACGCTGCGGGAGGCGCGGCTGCGCGACGCGACGGGGGCGCTCGTCGTGGGCATCCAGCGCGGGCAGGCGCGCCTGAAATTCAATCCCCAGGGCGCCGAGCAGTTCCTCGAAGGCGACGTGGTACTGGCCATGGGCCCGGCCTCCTCCTTGAAGGCCTTCCTGGACCTGGCGAAAGGCGCGCCGACGGTCTAGGCCATCATCCAGCTGCCGCTTTCGGGGCGCACGAGGGGCTCCGGCAGATCGCTTTCCTTGAAGGTGAAGTGGCTGGCGTTCCAGCTTCCGCAGCTGCCGCAGCGGTCCTCGTAGTCGCCGGTCTTGTGGGCGCAGACCGCGCATTCGAAGCGGAGGCGCAGGATTCCCAGGTTGCGCAGGAGCTGGCGGTACTCGTTGAGCGCCGCCTCGCTGCGCCCGCGCCGCGCGTGGATCTTCGCCATGAAGAAGAAGAGCATGGGGCTGTAGACCACCTGGCTGCGCACCTCCTGGAAGATGTCCAGGGCCTCGTCCAGGATCTCGAGACGGTAAAGCATCTTGCCCAGGAAGAACTTGGCCACGGCCTCGTGCTCGCTGGTGGCGGCCACGCGGCGCAGCACGGCGATGCCGTCCTCGGGGCGGCCCAGCTGGATGAAGTAGTCCTCGACCTCCTGGAGCAGGGCGCCTTCGCCCGTGGCGCGGAACCCTTCGAGCCAGATCTCGAGGCCTTGAGTCTCCTGGTCCTGGAGGATCATGCAGCGGCCGAGCGCGAGATAGGCGGGCACGAAGCTGGGATCCTCCTTCAGCAGCGACTGGAAGGCCTGGGTGGCCTCCTTGTACTTGTCGGCCTCCACCTTCTGGATGCCCACCTGGTACTGGAGCGCCGTGGCCTGGCCCCGCTCCGCCTGGCTCAGCTCATTCGGGAAACGCGAGGCGAGCTGCTTGTGGACCTCGTACGCCTCCTCCCACCGCTGGGCCTCCAGGTGGAGGGCGCGGAGGCGGCGCAGGGCCCGGAGGGCCTGCTTCGGCTGGTCCGCGGCCAGCTGGCGGAGGACGGCGGCCCCGCTGTCCGGATCCCGCAGCGCCTGGCGGGCTTCCGCCAGCAGGTAGCGCGGCTCGGCGTGGCCGGGATGAGCTTCGCAGGCCTTCCCCAGCAGAACCGCGGCGGCCTGCGCCTCGCCTTCGCGGAGCAGGCAATCGCCGAGCAGGGTCATGGCCTCCGCGTGGTCCGCCCGCTGCTCAAGGATGCCCCGCAGGATCGTTTCCGCTTCTTTCGGGAGGCCGTGGGCCATGAGATCGCGCGCGTCCTGGACCTGCTCGGAGAGGCGGCGGCCCAGGCGGGTGGCGGCGGAAGCGTTCAGGCCCTTGATGGCCTGGCGGATCTCCATGAACAGCGCCCAGAGGAAGTTCAGGACGAAGCCGAGGCCGAAGGCGAGCAGCACCACCGTCTGCACTTTCACGCCCTCGCCCCGGATGATCAGGTCCTGCTGCAGCACCGAGAGGTTGGTGGTGT
>DATJFC010000021.1:0-3282 GCA_035495995.1 Holophagaceae bacterium | reverse complement strand
CAGAAGGCCCTGCAGCGGTTCCCGGCGCAGCGCCGCCAGCAGGCCGCGCACTTCGCACAGGTGGGCCTGGTCGTGGAGGAGCATGCGCGCGGGCAGTTCCGCGACGCTGAGGCGGCCCGCGCCCTGCTGTTCGCCCTCCCGATCCCATTCATGGGCCTTCACGCGGCCCAGCAGTTCCAGCGTGCGGGCGCGGGCGGCGCTGAAGCGGCGCAGGCCCTCGGCGGGATCCTTGGCGAGGTAGTCCCGCTGGCGGGCCGCCGCCGCGCCATCGAAGTCCGGCAGGAAGGGCGCGTCCTCGTCCAGCAGGCGCCGCAACCGCGCCTGGAAGGCCTCCGTCTCCAGGTCCGCCAGATGCCAGAGGTGCTCCGCGAACGCGAAGGCCTGGCCATCGGGCCGCACGCGATGCAGCTCCGGCTCCAGCGCCACGAAGAGCGCCGCGAGGCGCCGGGGCGTGGCGGCGAGGGACGCGGCGCTCATGCGGCCTCCTCCGCCTCCAGGCGCGGCGCGGGGCGCAGCTGCACCACGGCAACGCCCGCCAGCACCACGGCCATGCCCAGCGCCATGCGGGCGTTGAAGGGCTCCTTCAGGAAGGCGCAGCCGAGCAGCACCGCCACGAGCGGGTTGAGGTAGGCGTAGGTGCCCATCTTCGCGGGGCTCCAGACCTTCGCGATGTAGACGTAGGCCGTGAACCCGACCACGGAGCCGAAGACCACGAGATAGCCGAGCGCCGAGAGGGCCTTCGCCGTGAGCGGCGCGTGCGTGTAGCCGCCCGTCGCCAACGCGATGACATGGCAGAGCAGGGCCGCCGCGAGCATCTCCACGCCCACGTTCGTCATCATGCCCCCGCCCTTCACGTAGCGCTTGCCGTGGATGGTGCCGTAGGACCAGAGCGCCACCGCGAGCAGCAGGATGGCCACGCCGCCCAGGTCCACGGCGCCTTGCAGCGGGTTGGTGAGGATGGCCACGCCCGCGAGGCCCAGCGCGAGGCCCGCCCAGGTGCGGCCGCTGAGCCGTTCGCGGTCCCACAGCGCGAGGCCGAGGGGCACGAGGCCGCTGAGGATGGCGGCCACGCCGCTACTCACGCGGGTCTCCGAGCAGGCCACGAGCGAGTTGGCGCCCGCCAGCAGGAAGGCGCCCACCAGCGCGAGGTGCGGCAGGTTCTCCTTCGCGGGCGGCGCCTCCCCCTGCAGGCGGCCGATGACCAGGGCCAGCACGGCGCCGGCGGTGAAACGCCAGGCCATCATCCCGTAGGGCGTGAAGGCCTGGATGCCCAGGGCCATGGCGAAGTAGGTGGAGCCCCACACGAGCGCCACGGTGGCGTAGGCGATCCAGGCGAGCATCAGGCGGTCTCCGTGGCGATGCCAGGTTTGGGTGAAGGCCTCAGCTGCACGAGGGCGACGCTCGCGAGGACGATGAGCATGCCCAGCACCATCCGGGCGCTGAAGGGTTCTTTGAGCCAGAGGCAGCCGAGGCCGACGGCGACGATGGGGTTGAGGTAGGCGTAGGTGCCCATCTTCGCGGGGCTCCAGGCCTTGGCGAGGTACATGTAGGCGGTGAACGCGATGACGGAGCCGAAGACGGCGAGGTAGAGCATGGCCAGCAGCGCCTTCGTCGTGAGCGCGGCGTGCAGGTAGCCGCCGGTCAGCGGCGCCGCGAGATGGGCCACCCCCGCCGCGGCCGCCATCTCGAGGCCCACATTGGTGATGAGACCGCCCTTGTGGATCTGGCGCTTGCCGTGGATGGTGCCGAAGGACCAGAACAGCACGGCGAGCAGCAGCGCGCCCACGCCCCAGCGGTCCACGGCGCCGGTCCAGGGCTCCGTGAGCACCGCGAGGCCCACGAGGCCGAGGCCCAGTCCCGCCCAGGCGCGGAGGTCGAGGCGCTCCTTGTCGAAGAAGGCGAGGCCCACGGGCACGAGGGCGCAGAGGATGGCCGCGAGGCCGCTCGTCACGCGCGTCTCGGACCAGGACACGAGGGCGTTGGAGCCGGAGAGCAGCAGGATGCCCACCAAGGCGAGGTGGGGCAGGTCGCGCTTCGCGGGCAGCGGCTCCTTCAACAGGCGGCCCAGGATCAGCGCCAGCACGGCGCCAATGGTGAAGCGCCAGGCCACGAGACCGTAGGGAGTGAAGGCGTCCATGCCGATGGCGATGCCGAAGTAGGTGCTGCCCCACACGAGCGCGATGACGGCGTAGGCGGTCCAGGCGAGCATCACCCTTCTCCTTCCAGGATGGGCGCCGCGCTCCGCGGCGCGTACTCCACCAGCGCGACGCCCGCGAGCACCGTCAAGGCGCCGAGGGCCATGCGCAGCGTGAAGGGCTCCCCCAGGAACCAGGCGCCGACGAGCACGGCGATGGGCGCGTTGAGGTAAGCGTAGGTGCCGACGCGGGAAGCGGGCCAGACATCCACGAGGTAGAGGTAGGCGCTGAAGGCGAGCGCGGACCCGAAGAGGGCCAGGTAAAGCGCGGCCAGGACCGCCTCCCGCGTCGGCGGCGCGGCGAAGAGGTGGCCGCCAGGCAAGGCGATGATGAACAGGGCCGGAGCGCCGCCCGCGATCATCTGCCAGCCCGTGCGCGCGAAGCCGGACCTGCTGCGGAAGCGCGCCTTGCCCAGCAGCGTGCCCGCGGACCAGAGCACCTCGCCCAGCAGCACGGCCGCGGCGCCGCCGAGGCTGAAGGCCTCGCGGGAGCTGAGCCCCGCCACGAGCGCGACGCCGAGCAGGCCGATGGCCATGCCGGTCCAGCCCAGCGGGGAGAGGCGCTCCCGCGCCATGAGCACGAAGAGGATGGGCTGGGTCGCCACCAGCAGCGCCGTGAGGCCGCTGGAGAGGCGCGTCTCCGCCCAGAACATGAGCGTGAAGGTGCCGAGGATCATGAGCAGACCCGTGACGAGCAGGGTGCCCCACTCCGCTTTCAGGTCGTAGCGCTCGCCCCTCATCCAGCCCGCGCCCACCGCCAGCAGGCCGCCGATCACGAAGCGCGCGCCCACCAGCCCGAAGGGCGTGAAGGCCTTCATCGCGATGGCGATGGCGGCGAAGGTGCTGCCCCACACGAGCGCGATGAAGAGGTAGGCGAGGAGGGGCAGCATCAATCCCCCTCCATGCCGTAGGCGCGCCCCACCGTCGCGATGCGCGCCGCGTAGGCCTCGTACCACTTCGCGCGGCCCAGCGCCTGGGCGCCCAGGTGCTCGCCCACCTGCTTCCAGGCGCGGGCGCTGGCCTCGTCCTTCCAGTAGCTCACGGTGATGCCGAAGCCGTCCTCGCCCCGCGCGCTTTCCACGCCGAGG
>DATJFC010000020.1:0-4220 GCA_035495995.1 Holophagaceae bacterium | reverse complement strand
ACCGCTTCTCGCCGCCGAGGAAGCCGCGCAGCCGGCCGAAGAGGCCTTCCTTCTCGCTCGGGGCGAGCTCGTGGTCAGCCTGCCCGCCAGGCACTTCCAGGGAAGGGTCGAGCTCGACGGCGCGCTGGAAACAGCCCGCGGCGTTCTGTGCGAACCCCTTGCGCTGGTAGAGGTGGCCCATGCGCATCCACGGATCGCCGCTCCTGGGCCTCACCCGCGCGGCCACCTGGTAGGCCTCGACGGCGCGGGTGGACCAGGCGGGGTTGCCCTGCCGGAGGTCGCCGAGCAGCATCCAGTAGTCGTAGGACCGCGGGGAATCGGAATCCAGCTTGATCGCCTCTTCAAGCGCGCGGATCGCCTCGCCGGGACGGCCTTGCAGGCTCAGGCCTTCCGCCTGCTGGAAAAGGGTCCGCGCCTTCACGAGGAGCGAGAGGTCGGGGGCGGCTTCCGCCACAGGCGGCGGAACCAATGGCGATTCAGGCGGTGGTGGTTCGGGCGATGGCGGTTCAGGCGGAAGCGCGTACGATCCCGTGGGCTCTCCCGACCGCGGAGCCGTTTCCGGCGGCAATCCCGCTTCCTCTTCCCCGCGCGGTGCGGCCTGCGCGCCGCCGGGGTCGTTGCCCGGGAACCCGTGCGCGACCTCGCTCGCCAACTCGAGTCCGCCAAGGGCCCAGAGCGCGGCGACCAGGCGCGCGGCCTCGCCATCGTCGAGGCCCATCACGGAAGCCATCGTCGCGAAACTCATGGGCTCACGGCCCAGCTGGGAGATGCCGAACGCGATCTGCGGCGTGAGGGTGAGGTCCGCCATCGCGTCCAGCAGCCTGTCCTGCGCGGTCCAATGCCATGCCTCTTCGCGGGTGAACGTCTCTGTCAGCGCGTCGAGGGTCGTCATCTGCCGGTAGACATCCCAGATCAGCTCCCGGTGGTCCAACGCGAAGACCTGATCCTCGGGAAGCTTACCGGGATTCCAGATCATGGAGAGGACGGGGTGCTCGACCGCGTGGAGGAGGATGCTGGAAAAGAGCTCCCGGAGCCGCAGATCGCGCTGCTCCGAAGTGATGAGGCCCCACTGGACCACGCGCTCGCCCACCCTCGCGCCCGGCTCCTTGAGGAGGTCCTTCAGCGAGTTGTAATCGAGGACGCCGAGGCGGATCAGGTAGTTGCCGAACTGCTCACCCACCGCGTCGCTGCGCAGGTAGCACAGGTCGCCCCCCATGAGGAACAGGCGCCGGATGCCGTCGTTCTGCTCCAGCACGAGCTCTCCCTCGGCCTGCGACTGGTGGAGGTAGCCCAGCGTCGCGGCAAGGTTAGGTCGGCTCGGATCAGGGGTCACGAAGGGCGCTCCCGGGCGGGTGCTAGAAGCTTGGCATTTTCCGGCCGGATCTTCCAGTTGCATCCACCTTTCACGCGTGGACGGCCCTACTGGCAGGGACTATGCTTGGGAACGCTCCAACAGACCCTTGGGGGCACCATGTTCGAGAAGCTGGGCAAATTCGAGATCAAGCGGCTGCTGGGCCACGGAGCCATGGGCGAGGTCTACCTCGGCGTGGATCCCTCCATCGGGCGTGAAGTGGCCATCAAGACCATCATCGCCGCCACGGCCGGGGGCGATGAGGCCAAGGCCCGCTTCGCGCGGGAGGCCAAGGCCGCGGGCGTGCTGAACCATCCGAACCTCGTGACCATCTACGAATTCGGCGAAGACCAGGGCGTGCTCTACATCGCCATGGAGTTCGTGAAGGGCCACGACCTGGAAGAGCTGCTCCGCGACCAATCCCTCACCCGTTCCGAGCTGCTGGAGGTGCTGGCCCAGGTCTGCGACGGCCTCGACTTCGCCCACCACGCCCACATCGTCCACCGCGACATCAAACCGTCCAATGTCCGCATCATCCGCGACGGCCGCCGCCTCGCGGCCAAGGTCATGGACTTCGGCGTCGCGCGCGTGGGCAACTCGGACATGACCGCCACGGGCATGGTGATGGGCACCGTGAGCTACATGGCGCCGGAGTACATCCGCACGGGCAAGCCCGATCCCCGCAGCGACCTCTTCGCGATCGGCGTGATGCTCTACGAGGCGCTCTCCGGCCGCAAGCCGTTCAGCGGCGACACGACGCCCACCATCCTCTACAAGATCGTCAACGAGCCGCCCGAGCCCATCGACATGGACGCGCTCCAGGGCATCAGCCCCGCCACCCGCACGGTGCTTGAGCGTGCGCTGGTGAAGGATCCGGACCTGCGCTACCAGACCGCCTCCGATTTCGCGAAGGCCCTGCGCGCGGCCAAGGATCCCACTTGGACCGGCCAAGTGGATGAGGGCACCACCCTCCTGCGCAGCGGTTCCGCGGCGCCGCCACCCCCGGATTTCGCACCCAGCTCCGCGCCCACGGTGGCGACGCAGGTGCAACCCGGGAGCGGCGCCGTCACCACCGGCGTGCCCTTGGCGGGCCAGGCCACCGTGATGGCTCAGGCCCAGCCTACGGCCATCACGCCCATGCCCTTGCAGCCCGCCAAACAGAAATCCGGCGTCGGCTTGCTCCTGGGCGGCGCGGCGGCGGCGATCCTCCTCATTGGAGGCGGTGGGGCCGGAGTCTGGTGGCTGACCCATCAAAATGCCGGTAATTCCCAAACGGCCTCGATGCAGAACGCCTCGAGTGTGGCGCCCGCGCAACAGGCAGGCTCTCCAAATAAGGGTGCGGTGCGCCCTGGCGCGGCCATGGCGCGGACCCAGGGCGTCCCTCTCCAGACGCAAACCGCCGTTCCGGCCGGGAAGGAGGCGAACAACGCCCTCCAACCCGCCGACACGCGTCCCGCGGTGCCACCCCAACCTCAGATCGGGACTCCCAAGCTCACGCCTGAGCAGAAGCGCAAGCAGGACCAGGATCAGAGCGCGGACACCACCAACTACACGCAGGACAAGCTGGAACCCATGGACACCGCCCAGCGCCTGAACGTAGGCAACCTCACGCTGAGCGACGGCATCCAGCTGGCGGACAAGGACCCGAACAAGGCCATCGCCATCTTCCGCAACGCCATCCAGGCGAACCCCACGAACACGCAGGCCTACGCCTGGCTCGCGGCGGTCTATTACGAGCAGGGGCGCTACGGCGATTTCAACCAGACCATCCGGCTCGCGGAGTCCCGCGGCATCAGCCCCGACCAGATGGCCGGGATGAACGGACGTTTCCGCGCGAAGCTCATGAACGCGCGCCTCAACAACCGGCTCAATTGATGGCGGCGTGACCTCCTGATGGCGCGACCTGCGAACCGGAGCCGGCTGGAGGCCGTCCTCGGGCACACCTTCCGCGACCCGGCCCTTCTGGAAGAGGCGCTGACCCACGCCTCCATGGGCGGGCGCAGCAACCAGCGCCTGGAGTTCCTCGGCGACGCGCTGCTCTACGCGGCCACGGCCGCGCTGATCCATCGCCTGCGCCCCGATCTGGAAGAGGGCGCCATGTCGAAGCTGCGCATCCTCCTCGTCCGCACGGAGGCCCTCGCGGCCTGGGCCTCGGATCTGGGCCTCGAGCTGCGCCAATCCATGGGCAAGGCGAAGGCCCGCATGGGCCCCAAGCCCATGGCCGACGCGCTCGAGGCCCTGCTCGGCGCCGTCTACCTTGATTCCGGCGCGCACGGGTTCGCCTCGGTCCACCGCCTCGTGGAGGCCCGGTTCGGGGAAGAGGTGCGCGAGGCCCGGGAGGGCACCTGGGTCCAGGCCGACCCCAAGACCACCCTTCAGGAACGGGCGGCGCAGGCCGGCCTTCCCAAACCGGCCTACACGCTTCTTTCCCAGGATGGTCCGGACCACACGCCGCGATTCCGGGTGCGCGCCTCCGTGGGGGAGCGGAGCGCCGAGGCCGTTGGCGGCACCCGCAAGGCGGCGGAAGCCGAGGCCGCCCGCCTCCTGCTCGCCGGATTCGCCGCGTCCTGACTGCGTCCTTCGTGCGCGCCGTGTGACAGTTGCATTACACTCCAGGAGTCGGACAGGACGCCTGTGAAGCTCTACCCCACTCTGAACATCCAGCAAGGCCGCGTGATCCCGACGGCCGGCGGCCTCCCCGCGAGCGACATGGATCCGCTCCGCATGGCGGAGCATCTCCTCGACCAAGGCGCGCAGTGCCTCGCGCTGGTGGATGTGGACGCGGCCCGCGGCGTGGGCCACAACCGCGAGCTCATCGGCCGCATCCTCGCGCGCGGCGCGGCGCGGGAGAGGCGCCCCTGCGAGCAGG
>DATJFC010000019.1:0-2720 GCA_035495995.1 Holophagaceae bacterium | reverse complement strand
GTCCACTGCGGCAGCGGCGTGACGGCCTGCCACACACTGCTGGCGCTGGACCAGGCGGGCCTCGCGGGCGCCGCCCTCTTCGTCGGCAGCTGGGGCGAGTGGTGCCGGTCCGACCGCGCCATCGCCACCGGAGATCAGCTCTGAGATGAACCCCTGGCGCGGACTGGGCGGACTGCCGCGGGAGGTGTGGATCCTCTCGGGCGCCACGCTGCTGAACCGCATGGGCACCATGGCCCTGCCCTTCCTCGCGCTCTACCTCACGCAGTCCATGGGCTTCACGCCCGCGCGGGCGGGCGAGGCCCTGCTCGTCTATGGCCTCGGCGCCGTCGCCGCCGCGCCTCTCGGCGGCCACCTGAGCGACCGCATCGGCCCGCTGCGCGTCATGCGCGGCGCGCTCCTGCTGGCGGGCTGCATCATGGCTTCCATCACGCTCGTGCAAAGCTGGCCGCTGCTGCTCGCGCTGGTGGGGCTCTGGGCCCTCACGGCGGAAGGCTTCCGCCCCGCGAGCATGGCCATCCTGACGGACCTGGCGCCGGATGACCGCCGCAAGGCCGTGTTCTCGCTGAACCGCCTCGCCATCAACCTCGGCATGAGCATCGGCCCCGTGCTGGGCGGGCTGCTGGCGAGGCATTCCTTCCACGCGCTCTTCTGGGTGGATGCCGCGACGGCCGCCGCTTCAGCGCTCGTGCTCACGCTCGCGGCGCGGGACACGCATGCGCGCGGAGGGAAGGCCGCGAGGGCCGCCCATCCCTTCTCGGCCTTGAAGGACCCGCGGCTGGCCTGGTTCCTCGTCGCGCTCTTCCCGGTGATGGTCGTGTTCATGCAGCACGCCAGCTCGATGCCGGTCTTCCTCGTGCGGAACCTCCACTTCTCGGCCGCCTTCTACGGCAGCCTCTTCACGCTGAACACGGGCCTCATCGTGCTCTTCGAGATCCGCATCAACCTGGCGACGGCCTTCTGGCCCCGGCGGCGCGCGCTCATGCTGGGCGCGGCGCTTTGCGCGGCGGGCTTCGGCGCCCTCGCCTTCACGCGCGGCGCCGTGGGGATCTGGGGCACCGTCGCGGTGTGGACCTTCGGCGAGATGATCCTGCTGCCGGCCCTGAGCGATCATGTGGCCCATCTCGCGCCGCATGACCGGCGCGGCGCCTACATGGGCCTCTACGCCATGATCGGCGCCGGGCTGTCGCAGAGCGTGGGGCCCTGGCTCGGGCTCTTCCTGCTGGGCCACTTCGGCGGTGCGCTGCTCTGGACCGCCATGGCGGGCCTGGGCGTCCTCTCGGCGCTGGGCTTCGCGAGGGTTGTTCGCGATGAACCCGCTAGCGCCCCAGCGCCCGCTTGAGGCCGGCTTCGAGGCGCGCCTCGTCGACGCCGGACCAGGCGTCCAGCACCTTGCCATCGCGGCCGACGAGGAAGGTGGTGGGGATGGCCTCCGCGGTGCCGAGGGGCGCGAGGCCCTTGACGCCATCAGGCACGAGGCCAGGCAGCGCGGCGAGATCCGGACGGCGCTGGAGGAAAGGCGCGACGGCGCTGAAGCCGTCGTTGTCCACGGAGATGGGGATCACGGCGAAGTCCTGGCCCCCAGCCGCCGCCAGCTTGGCGAGACCCGGCAGGGTCTTCAGGCAGGGCGGGCACCAGGTGGCCCAGAGGTCCACGACGACGACGCGGCCCTTCTCCTCCGCCAGGGTGTGCCGCGCGCCGGAGGCATCGAGGTAGGCGACGGCCGACACATCCTGGCCTTTGGGCGCGAGGCCCGATTCGCCGCGCGACAGGCTGCTGCGCAGCAGCCACACGAGCCCGCCGAAGAGCAGCAGCGCCATCAGGACGAGGCCGCCCATGCCCGCCAGCAGCGCCTTCAGCCAGGCGCGCGAGCCCCCGCCCTTGTTCTCCACCGTGTCTGGCATGCGCCCTCCGAGGCTCCAGTCTCAGGCCTCGGCGCGCTCCCGCTCAACCGCTCTATTCCTGGTACTCGGCGGCTTCCCAGCCCTCCAGCCGTTCGCGGCGGCGCTGGCTGGCCAATTCCCGCACCTGCTCGTCCCGCAGCATCGTCACCCGCTTGGGCACGCGCCAGTAGGCCGCCGCCCGGCGGTCAGGGCCATTGAAAGCAGTGCTTTGCGTCCGCCGTTCGATTCCATCCCAAGGCATGGCCCACCTCCCGTGGATGGAAGGGTAGGCCGCCGCCGGGCCCCGGCCAGTCCGTAAAAACCGATTCCCCGTTAAAGTTTTCTTTTCACGAGGAACCCATGCCCTACCGCCATCCGGACTTCGCCAAGCTCGGCCTCGCGAGCGCGCCCGAGTGCGCCTTCGCCCCCGCGCCCAAGGACGCCACGCTGCCGGACGGCTTCATGAGCACGACCAATTTCCCGACCTACGTGCATGTCGGCGGGAAGTGGCGCATGCCCGAGATGCCGCGCATGGATTCGCACCTCGTGTGGGATGCCAAGGCCGAACGCCTGCTGATCAAGGAGTTCCGCCTCGTCAAACAAGGCGACCTCGTCGCCGTCGCCACCAAGGAAGACGGCAGCGAAGGCGTGCTCGTGTGGGACAAAGGCTTCGCGGAGGAGACGGACGCGACGCACGCGGAGGCCTTCGGCTTCATGTCCAGCGAGGTGAGCCGCGAGAAGCCCGTGAACTACGAGGCCATCTTCCAGCAGTTCATGGAGAACCGCGGGGACAAGGGCCACATCCTCTGGGTCATCGGCCCCGCCCTCGTCCACGCCCGC
>DATJFC010000018.1:0-7109 GCA_035495995.1 Holophagaceae bacterium | reverse complement strand
CAGGGCAAAGATAGCGGCAAGATCTCGACCGGCTACTTCGTGCTCACACCATAGGAAGGAAGCATGCACGAAGATAAAAGATCGAGGATCGAGGATAGCATTGATCAAATGATATGTGCTATCTTCGATCCGCTATCCTTCACCTTCAAAAACTGGTGCGGCATGGCGCTGTTTGCTAGCCCGTACCGCCGCCGCTGGTCGACTTGCGGCCGGCAAACAGCCCGGCCTAGAGCAAGTCGCGATTCATCTGCGCGATGAAATCCATGCTGATCTCTTTCGGGCAGACCGCCGCGCACTCGCCGATATTCGTACAGCCGCCGAAGCCTTCCTCGTCCATCACCTCGACCATCCGCACTACCCGCGAATACCGCTCTGGCTGGCCCTGCGGCAGCATGCCCAGGTGCGCGAGCTTGGCGGCCACGAACAGCATCGCCGAGCCGTTCGGACAGGCCGCCACGCACGCGCCGCAGCCGATGCACGCGGCGGCGTCCATCGCGGCGTCCGCCGCCTCCTTCGGGACGAGGATCAGGTTCGCGTCGGGTGCGGTGCCCGTGGGGGCGGAGATGAAGCCGCCGGCCGCGATGATGCGGTCGAAGGCGCCGCGGTCCACCACGAGGTCGCGCTGCACGGGGAAGGCCGCCGCGCGCCAGGGCTCGATGACGATCTCATCGCCGTCCTTGAAGCTGCGCATGTGCAGCTGGCAGGCCGTCGTGCGGTCCTTGGGGCCGTGCGGGCGGCCGTTGATCACCATGGAGCACATGCCGCAGATGCCTTCGCGGCAGTCGTGGTCGAAGGCGATGGGCTCGTCCCCGGCCTTGATGAGGCCCTCGTTGACGATGTCGAGCATCTCCAGGAAGGACATGTCGTCGCTGATGCCCGAGGCCTTGTAGGGCCTGAAGCCGCCTTCGGACTTCGCGTCCTTCTGGCGCCAGACGAGCAGGGTGAGGTTCATGGTCTTGGACACGGCTGGCTCCTCACTTGTAGCTGCGGGTGGCGAGGTGGACATGCTCGAACTCGAGCGGCTCGACGTTGCGCGCCGGCTTCACGCCCTCGCCCTTGTATTCCCAGGCCGCGACATGGGCGAAGTTCGCGTCGTCGCGCAGCGCCTCGCCTTCCGGCGTCTGGAATTCCTCGCGGAAGTGGCCGCCGCAGGATTCGCGCCGCTCCAGCGCGTCGAGGCACATCAGCTCGCCGAGCTCGATGAAGTCGGCCACGCGGCCGGCCATTTCGAGGCTCTGGTTCAGCTCTTCGCCCGTGCCGGGGACGCGGAGGTTGCTCCAGAACTCCTTGCGCAGCTCGCCGATGAGTTCGATGGCCTTCTTGAGGCCCGCCTCGTTGCGCGCCATGCCGCAGTATTCCCACATGATCTTCCCGAGCTCGCGGTGGAAGTGCGTGGGCGTCTCCTTGCCGCCGATGGAGAGGAAGCGCTCGGTGCGCGCCTTCACGGCGGCCTCGGCGGCCTTCACATCGGCGTGGTCCGCCGCGGGGCGCTTGGCCGGGCTCTGGCCCGCCAGGTAGTTGCCGATGGTGTAAGGCACGATGAAGTAGCCGTCCGAGAGGCCCTGCATGAGCGCGCTGGCGCCCAGGCGGTTCGCGCCGTGGTCGCTGAAGTTCGCCTCGCCCAGCACGAAGAGGCCCGGGATCGTGCTCTGGAGGTTGTAGTCCACCCAGAGGCCGCCCATGGTGTAGTGCACGGCCGGGTAGATGCGCATCGGGACTTCGTAGGGGTTCTCGTCCGTGATCCGCTCGTACATCTCGAAGAGGTTGCCGTACTTCTCCTCGACCTTGTGCTTGCCCAGGCGCTTGATGGCGTCGGAGAAGTCGAGGTAGACGCCCCGGCCGCCGGGGCCCACGCCGCGGCCCTCGTCGCAGACCTCCTTCGCGTTGCGGCTGGCCACGTCGCGGGGGACGAGGTTGCCGAAGCTGGGGTACTTGCGCTCCAGGAAGTAGTCGCGGTCCTCTTCCTTGATCTCGCCCGGCTTCTTGCCGCAGTCCTCCTTCTTCTTGGGCGCCCACACGCGGCCGTCGTTGCGCAGGGACTCGGACATGAGGGTGAGCTTGGACTGGTGGTCGCCCGTCACGGGGATGCAGGTGGGGTGGATCTGCGTGTAGCAGGGGTTGGCGAAGGCCGCGCCCTTCTTGTAGGCGCGCCAGTTGGCCGTCACATTGCAACCCTTGGCGTTGGTGGAGAGGTAGAAGACGTTGCCGTAGCCGCCCGTGGCGAGCACCACCGCGTCGGCCAGGTGCGACTCCACCTTGCCCGTCACCATGTCGCGCACGACGATGCCCTTGGCGTGCCCGTCGACGACGACCAGCTCGAGCATCTCGTGGCGGGTGTTCATCTTCACGGTCTCGAGGCCGATCTGGCGCTCGAGAGCCTGGTAGGCGCCGAGGAGGAGCTGCTGGCCGGTCTGGCCCTTGGCGTAGAAGGTGCGGCTCACCTGGGCGCCGCCGAAGGAGCGGTTGTCCAGGAGGCCGCCGTACTCGCGGGCGAAGGGCACGCCCTGGGCCACGGCCTGGTCGATGATCTTCACGCTGTTCTCGGCGAGGCGGTAGACATTGGCCTCGCGGGAGCGGAAGTCGCCGCCTTTCACGGTGTCGTAGAAGAGCCGGTAGATGCTGTCACCGTCGCCGCGGTAGTTCTTCGCGGCGTTGATGCCGCCCTGGGCGGCGATGGAGTGGGCCCGGCGCGGGCTGTCCTGGTAGCAGTAGCAGTCCACCTGGTAGCCCAGCTCGCCCATGGAGGCCGCGGCCGCGGCGCCGGCGAGGCCGGAGCCCACGACGATGACCTTGTACTTGCGCTTGTTGGCGGGGTTCACCAGCTTCATGTTGAAGCGGTGGTTCTCCCACATCTGCTCGATGGGATCGCTGGGGACATTCGGATTGAGTTCCATGGTCTACCTCTTCTGGCGGAGCCAGCTCAGCGGATGAAACCGGCCAGAACGGCGATGGGGAAGGAGATGTTGGCGACCACCACGACGGCTGTGACGGCCCAGGCCAGGTGCTTGCGGAGCGCGTTGTAGCGCGGGTGGTTCCAGCCCATGGTCTGCATCAGGCTCCAGATGCCGTGGCTGAGATGCCCCGCGAGCGCGACCATCGCGACGATGTAGAGCGCGGACACCCACGCCACCTGGAAGGTGCTCACGAGGTTGCGGTAGACCTGGCCTTTCACGAACGCGCCGCCCGGATGCCACTGGCCCGTCGTGAGGTTCAGCAGGTGGAAGACGATGAAGAAGAGCAGGATGAAACCGGTCACGCGCATGTAGCGGGAGGCGAAGGTCGAGGCTTCCCGGTGGACTTGGCGGTAAGGGACGGGCCGGGCGGCGGCGTTCATGCGGGTCAGGGTCACGGCGGCCCAGATGTGGAGCGCCGCGCAGGCCAGCAGCACGAGGCGGGCGATCCAGAGTCCGCCGCCGTGGAGCATGTGATGGAGGAACTCCGAGTAGGCGTTGAGAGCCTCCGCCCCCATGAAGATCTGGAGGTTGCCCACCATGTGCCCGATGACGAAGAGCACCAGCACGAGTCCGGTGACGGCCATCACGATCTTCTTGCCGATCGACGAGCCGAGGAAGGTGGCGTCGGGTTTCATCAGGCCTCCAGGGAGGGGTTCCGCTCAGGGCCGCGCCGAAGCCGCGCGGCCGCTTAATGCATTGCGCCCATCAGTATGTTCGGGATCGCCTTGGCGCCCAAGGGGCAATTCCGCGCGGAACCCTCACCCCGCGCAGCGTTGAGGGCTTTCAGGACCCAGGGCTTCCTTGTAAGCTGGTCGGATTGCCCCCTGATCTATCCCAAGGAGCCACCCCATGCTTTCCCTCGTTTTCGGCGCGGCGCTAGCCGCGCTTCTTGTAGCGCTGTTCCTCGCTAAGCGCGTCCTGGCCGGCTCCACCGGCACCGACGCCATGCGCCGAATCTCCGACGCCATCAAGTCGGGGGCCGAGGCCTACCTGAGCCGCCAGAACCGCACGATCGGCATGCTCGCCGTCTTCGTCGCCGTGGCCATCTACCTCGTCTACCACGGGCAGGGCGGCGTCAACGCCTCCCGCACGGCGCTGTGGACGACCATCAGCTTCGTGCTGGGCGCCGGCTGCTCCGTCATCGCGGGCTACAGCGGCATGTGGATCTCCATCCGGGCCAACATCCGCACCGCCGCGGCGGCCGAGAAGGGCCTGAACGCGGGCCTGCAGATGGCGCTCCGCGCGGGCGCCGTCTCGGGCTTCATCGTCATGGCCATGAACCTCATCGGCATCGGCGGCCTCTACTCGGTGCTGACCAAGGTCGTCGGCATCGACGGCAAGGACGTGCCCCTCTACATCGTCGGCTACGGCTTCGGCGCCTCCTTCGTGGCGCTCTTCGCCCAGCTGGGCGGCGGCATCTACACCAAGGCCGCGGACGTGGGCGCCGATCTCGTGGGCAAGGTCGAGGCCGGCATCCCCGAGGACGACCCCCGCAACCCCGCCGTCATCGCCGACCTGGTGGGCGACAACGTGGGCGACTGCGCTGGCCGCGGCGCCGACATCTTCGAGTCCACCGCCGCCGAGACCATCGGCGTCATGATCCTCGCCGGCAGCCCCGTGCTCTACGGCGCCTTCGGCATCAACGGCATCCTCTTCCCGCTGGTGGTCATCGCGCTCGGCCTGCTCTGCAGCGTCGTCGGCGTCTTCACCGTCTCCGTGAAGGAAGGCGGCGACCCCATGAGCGGCCTCAACCGCGGCTTCTATGTCACCGCCGCGCTGGCCATGGTCGCCTTCTGGTTCGCCACCGCGAAACTGCTCCATGTGGACGCGGCGCCCCAGGCCTCGCGCTACTACTTCTACTGCGGCCTGCTGGGCCTGGCCACGAGCCTGGCCTTCGTCTACATCACCCAGTACTACACCGAGAGCAAGTACCGCCCGGTGAAGGCCATTGCCGACGCCTCCAAGACCGGCCCCGCGACGACCATCATCGAGGGCCTCGCCGTCGGCATGGAATGCACGGCCATCCCCGTGGTGGTGATGGTCTGCGCCATCGTCGGCTCCTATTTCCTGGGCAAGGCCAGCGGCATCGAGCCCGGCCACATCGGGCCGCTGGCCATCAGCGGCCTCTTCGGCACGGCCGTGGCGACGCTCGGCATGCTCGGCCCCGCCGGCTACATCATGGCCATGGACGTGTTCGGCCCCATCGCGGACAACGCGGGCGGCATCGTCGAGATGGGCGAGTGCGGCGAGGACATCCGGAAGTCCACGGACGTGCTCGATGCCGTCGGCAACACCACGAAGGCGCTCACCAAGGGCTATGCCATCGGAACCGCGGCCCTCGCGGCCTTCCTGCTCTTCAGCGCCTTCATGGACGCGGTCTCCCAGCGCACCGGCCACGCCTTCGACTCCGTGAACCTGGCCAAGCCGACCGTGTTCGCGGGCGCGCTCCTGGGTGGCATGCTCGTGTTCCTGTTCAGCAGCTTCGCCATCCGCGCCGTGGGCCGCGCGGCCTTCGACGTGATCGAGGCCGTGCGCAAGCAGTTCCGCGAAAAACCCGGCATCATGGCGGGCACCGAGCTGCCGGACTACGCCGCCTGCGTGGACATCGTCACCCGCGGCGCCCTGCGCCAGATGATCGCGCCGGGCCTCCTCGCGGTGGGCATGCCCATCCTCGTCGGCCTCGCCTTCCGCTCCTTCATCACGGCGGCCGATCCCACCGCCGCCGCGGAAGGCATCGCCGCCTTCCTGATGGTCGCCACCATCACCGGCATCCTCATGGCCCTCCTGCTGAACAACGCGGGCGGCGCCTGGGACAACGCGAAGAAGTACATCGAGACCGGCGTCCACGGCGGCAAGGGCTCCGAGGCCCACAAGGCCGCGGTCGTGGGCGACACTGTCGGCGACCCCTTCAAGGACACCGCCGGCCCCTCGCTGCACGTGCTGATCAAGCTGCTGGCCACCGTCACGCTCGTCATGGCGCCCCTGTTCCTCTAGGACGCGCCGAGCTAGACTGAAAAGGAGCGGCCCCAGGCCGCTCCTTTTTTGATGGGCCCATGAGTCTCCAGGAAGAAATCCAGCGCCGCCGCACTTTCGCCATCATCTCGCACCCGGACGCGGGCAAGACGACGCTGACGGAGAAGCTGCTGCTCTATTCGGGCGCCATCGACCGCGCGGGCTCGGTCAAGGGCCGTGAAGGCGCGGGCCACGCCCAGTCGGACTGGATGAGCATCGAGCAGGAGCGCGGCATCAGCGTCACCAGCGCCGCCATGCAGTTCGACTACAAGGGCTTCGCCATCAACCTGCTGGACACGCCGGGCCACCAGGACTTCAGCGAGGACACCTACCGCGCGCTCACCGCCGCCGATTCCGTCGTGATGCTCCTGGACTGCGCCAAGGGCGTGGAGGAGCAGACGAAGAAGCTGTTCCGCGTCGCCAGCGAGCGCAAGCTGCCCATCTTCACCTTCGTGAACAAGCTGGACCGCCCGGGCCGCGAGCCCGTGGAGCTCATCGACGAGGTGGAGGAGCTCTTCGGCCTCCACGCGGTGCCCGTGACATGGCCCATCGGCAACGGCCCCGACTTCAAGGGCGTCTATGTCCGCGCCACGGGGAAGATCCGCCTCTTCGAACGCGCGAAGAAGGGCCAGCGGGCCCGCGAGACGGGGCAGGGCGGCCTCGACGACCCCGAGATCCAGGCCCTGCTGACGGCCGAGGAGCTGCAGCGGCTCAAGGACGACATCGAGCTCATGGACACGGTGCTGCCGGCCTTCGACCCGGAAGCGTTCCTCCGCGGCGAACAGTCCCCGATGTTCTTCGGCTCCGCGGTGAACAACTTCGGCGTCGCGGATTTCCTGGACGCGTTCCTCGACCTCGCCCCCGCGCCCGCGCCCCGGCCCACGGCGGGCGGCGGCTCCATCGAGCCCGCGTCCAAGGCCTTCACGGCCTTCGTGTTCAAGGTGCAGGCCAACATGAACAAGGCGCACCGGGACCGGGTGGCCTTCGCCCGCGTCGTCAGCGGCAAGTTCGAGCGGGGCATGGACGCGCTCCATGTGCGCGGCGGGAAGTCCATCAAGCTGAACTACCCGCACATGTTCTTCGGGCGCGAGCGCGCCATCGTGGACGAGGCCTATCCGGGCGACATCCTGGGCCTCATCAACC
>DATJFC010000017.1:0-3574 GCA_035495995.1 Holophagaceae bacterium | reverse complement strand
GGCCGCGCCCTCTATTCCAGCGTCACCGTTTCCTTCGGCTTCTTCGGTTCGGCGATCCAGGCGACGAGCACGCTGACGAAATAGAGGCCCAGCAGCACGGCGCTGAAGAAGATGGTCGTGACGACCACATCGCCCGGCGTCATGAAGGCGGACACGAAGACGATGAGCACGGTGGCGTGGCGCCAGTACTTGATCATCCAGCGGGCCGTCACGAGCCGGAACCGGGCGAGGAAGTAGAAGAGCACCGGCAGCTCGAACATCACGCCCGTCATGATCGTCGTGCCCAGGAAGAGGTCCAGGTAGTCCTCGATGTGCAGGTTCGCGCGCAGGCCCGCGGCCGCGGCCTCCTGGAAGAGGATGTCGCCGAGGAACTTGAAGGCCTGGAAGTACGCGAACACGACGCCGAGCAGGAAGCAGGCGCTCGTGATGAAGACGAAGGGCAGCACCATCCGCCGCTCGCGGGGCAGCAGGCCCGGGCGGATGAAGGCCCAGAGCTGGTAGAAGACCACCGGGGCCGAGAGGAATACGGCCGCCCAGAAGCTCAGGCGCATGAGGCTGAAGAAGGGCTCCGTCAGGCTCGTGAAGGCCCAGGGCTGGAGGCTCGCGATGGGCTGGTGCGTCTGCCGCGCCATGGCCTCGAGGAAGGGCTGCTGGGCGATGGCCCAGAGCTTGAACCGCATGGGCGCGACGGGCGCGTGGTGGAAGAGGAATTCCGGGATGCCGAAGGGATACCCGTAGGTGAAGCCGAAGGCCAGCACCACCGCCAGGACGATACGGAAGAGCCGCACCCGCAGCTCCTGCAGGTGCTCCCAGAAACTCATGTGGCTGGGCGTGGCTTCAGGTTCGCTCATGGCCGTCCGTCCGAGGGGCGGGGCCCGGGCCTATTTCTTTTCCGAGGTGGCCTCGTCCTTGACGTCCTTCACGGTGTCCGTCAGCTCCTTGCTGGCCTTCTTGAACTCCTGGATGCCCTTGCCCAGGCTCTTGCCCAGCTCCGGCAGGCGCGAAGGCCCGAAGAACAGCAGCAGCACCGCGCCGATGAGGAGCAGTTCGCCGAATCCGAGATTGCCCATGGTGTTCTCCGTGGTTGTGAAGAGGGCGTCAGGCGTGCGGCGCCCGGCCTCGCTCCATTCTAGGGGGAGGCGGGGCGGGTGTCGCCTTCAGGCGACGCTGCCCCGTCCGATGCTGTGGTAGGTCCAGCCGGCCTTCGACATCGCCTCGGGCCGGAAGAGGTTGCGGCCGTCGAACATGATCTTGGCCTTCATCGCCCGGGCGAGGGCATCCAGGTCCGCGGCCTTGTACTGGGCCCACTCGGTGGCGATGAGGAGGGCGTCGGCGCCCTGGGCGGCTTCCATGGGGTCCTTCGCGTAGACGACGCGGTCGCCGATCCTGGCGCGCACGGGCGGCATGGCCTCGAAGTCGTGGACGGAGACCTCCGCGCCGAGCGCGATGAGGCCGTCGATGAGCTCCAGCGCCATGCTCTCCCGGATGTCGTCCGTGTTGGCCTTGAAGGCCAGGCCCCAGAGGGCGAGGCGCTTGCCCTTCAGCGGGGCGGGTTCCCCGGACTTCACGCCGTAGTGGGCCTTCACCTTCCGGAGGAGGACCATCTTCTGCTGGCGGTTCGCCTCCACCGTGGCCGCCAGGGTGAGCAGGGGCTCGCCGTGCTCGCGGCCGGTGCGGAGCAGGGCCTGCAGGTCCTTGGGGAAGCAGGAGCCGCCGAAACCGGGGCCGGGATTGAGGAAGGCGGGGCCGATGCGGTGGTCGGCGCCGATGGCCACCTTCACATGGTCGATGTCGGCGCCCACCGCTTCCGCCAGCCGCGCCATCTCGTTGATGAAACTGATGCGCAACGCCAGCATCGCGTTGGCCGCGTACTTGGTCATCTCCGCGGAGGCCGGGTCCATGCGGAACCACTTGCCCTTCGAGGCCTCGAGGAAGGGCGCGTAGAGCGCCTTCATGACGGCCTCGGCGTGGTTGGACTGGCAGCCCACGACCACGCGGTCAGGCTTGAGGAAGTCCTCGATGGCGCTGCCCTCGCGCAGGAACTCGGGATTCGAGACCACTTCGAAGGCGCGGTCGGTCTTCGCGGCGATCTCGGCGTGGACGCGGGCCGCCGTGCCGACGGGCACCGTGCTCTTGTCCACGACGATGAGGGGCTTGGCGTCCTTGGGGCGCAGGGCCATGGCCTCGCCGATCTGGGAGGCCACGGCGAGGACGAACTTCAGGTCCGCGCTGCCGTCTTCGCTCTGGGGCGTGCCGACGCAGATGAAGGCCGCGTCCGCGTGGGCGATGCCGTCCTTCAGGTCCGTGGAGAAGGTGAGGTTGCCGGCCTCCAGGTGCTTCTTGAACAGATCCTCGAGGCCCGGCTCGAAGATGGGGCATTCGCCCTTCTGCAGGCGCGCGACCTTCGCCGCGTCCACATCCACGCCCAGGATCCAGTTGCCGCCTTCGGCGAAGCAGGCCGCGGCCACGAGGCCGACATAGCCGGAGCCGATGACAAGGACCTTCACAGGCGCCTCCGCAAAGGCTCCAGTGTAGCGCGGGCGGCCCCAGAACCTAGCTATCATGGGGTTTCGACTGATGGAGGGGGCATGGTCCCGTTCGCGCTGCTGGACGGTGGCATCGATCTGAAACAGGTGGTGCTCCATGCCTCGCCCGTGGCGAAGGCGGTGATCCTCATCCTGCTCGTGTTCTCCATCGGCTCGTGGGTGGTGATCCTGCGGAAGTGGGTCCTGTACATGCGCGGCCGCAGCGTCTCCGCCTCTTTCCGCGCCCTGTTCAAGAAGTCGAGCAACTGGCAGGACCTCAAGACCCAGGCGGACCGCTACACCGTCAGCCCCCTGGTGGGGCTCTTCCTCGCGGGTTACAACGAGCTGACCTACCAGCTGAAGGTGGGCCAGGAAGGCCGCATGCAGATGCGCCGCATGGAGGCCCTGGAGCGCGCGCTGCAGCGGGCCTCCGTCGTCGAGATGGGCCGCCTGGAACGCAGCCTCGGCCTGCTGGCCACGGTGGCGGCCGTGAGCCCCTTCGTCGGCCTCTTCGGAACCGTGTGGGGCATCATCGACGCCTTCCAGAGCATCGGCGCCGTGGGCAACGCCAGCCTCGCCACGGTGGCGCCGGGCATCGCGGACGCCCTCATCGCCACGGCCCTGGGCCTCGTCGCCGCCATCCCCGCCCTCATGGCCTACAACTTCTTCCAGGGCCAGATGAAGCAGTGGCAGGCGGAGCTGGACGACTACGCCCTCGAATTCCTGACCCTCTCCGAGCGCAACTTCACTTGAAGGGGCTGGAGACTGGAGGCCGGAGGCTGGAGCAGGCGCCCCGGCTCCCGCTGAGCCTGGACTGGGAAGACTGGTATCAGCTCTGCTGCCCGCCCTACGACGCGGCGGACGCGCATGAGCGGTTCGAGGACCGGCTCGCGCACGCGACGGACCTAGCGCTGGCGCTCTGCGACGACCTCGGCGCGAAGGGTACCTGGTTCTGCCTCGCCGACCAGGCCCAGCGGCATCCGGAGCTGTTGCGGCGCATCGTGGGGCAGGGCCATCGCATCGGGCTCCACGGCCTCGATCACGCGCGC
>DATJFC010000016.1:0-4679 GCA_035495995.1 Holophagaceae bacterium | reverse complement strand
TTCATCGTCGCGGCGGACATCGTCCGCAGTGGGCACACGGGCGCCTTCCTGTTGGCGGCCTGGGCCCTGACGGCGGTGATGACGGTCTTCGCGGCGCTGAGCTACGGCGAGCTGGCGGGCATGTACCCGCGCGCGGGCGGCCAGTACACCTACCTGCGCGAGATCTACGGGCCCATGACGGGCTTCCTCTACGGCTGGACCTTCTTCGCCGTCATCGAGTGCGGCACCATCGCGGCCGTGGCCGTGGGCTTCGGCAAGTACCTCGGCACCTTCTGGCCGGCCGTGAGCGAGGCCCGCTGGCTGGCCGGGCCGCTGCACCTCAACGCGCTCCATGCCGGATCCATCGTCGTCGGCCCCTACGACCTCGGCCTCACGACGGCCCGGCTTTCGGGCATCGCCATCGTGCTCCTGCTCAGCTTCGTGAACGCCTACGGCGTGAAGCTCGGCGCCCTCGTCCAGAACACCTTCACCGTCACCAAGATCGGCAGCCTCGCGGCCCTGATCCTGCTGGGCCTCTGCCTCAAGCCCGCCGTGGCCGCCAACCCCGCGCCCTTCACGCCGCTGGACGGCGCGACGAGCCTGCCTTTCTTGACCGCGCTGCTCGTGGTGCAGACCGGCAGCCTCTTCAGCGCCGACGCGTGGAACTCCGTCACCTTCATCGCCGCGGAAGTGAAGGAGCCCAAGCGCACCATCCCGCTCTCGCTCTTCATCGGAACCAGTCTCGTCTGCGGCCTCTACATCCTCGCCAACTTCATCTACCTGAAGGTGCTCGGCCCCCAGGCCATCGCGACGGCGCCCAACGACCGCGTGGGCAGCCTCGCGCTGCGCGCGCTCTTCGGCCCCGCGGGCGAGCTGGCCATGGCCGGCGCCATCCTCATCTCCATGTTCGGCTGCACCAACGGCCTCGTCCTCAGCGGCGCGCGGGTCTACCACACCATGGCCGAGGACGGCGTCTTCCTGGAGCGGGCCGCGAAGCTGAACGCGAATGGCGTCCCCGCCTTCTCGCTGGGCATCCAGGCCGTGTGGACCTGCCTGCTCACGATGACGGGCAGCTACGGCCAGCTGCTGGACTACGTGATCTTCGCGGCCCTGCTCTTCTACGTGCTCACGGTCGGCGGCGTGATCCTCATGCGCCTGCGCCACCCCGAGATCGAGCGCCCCGTGAAGGTGCCGCTCTATCCCCTGCTGCCCGTGCTCTACCTCATCGGCGCCCTGGCCATCATGGGCGCGCTGCTCATCTACAAGCCCGCCTTCACCTGGCCCGGCCTCGTGATCGTGCTTCTGGGCCTGCCCATCTACGCGGTGACGAAACCGAAGAACAGTTGAACCGCGAAGACGCGAAGCACTCGAAGGAGGGCTTCCCCTCACTGGCTTTACTTTGCGTCCTTCGCGTCTTCGCGGTGAAAACCTTTACCCGCCGATCTCCCGGTGCTGCACGCGCAACCCCGGAGCGGCGTCCTTGAGCTTCCCCGCCAGCGCCTCGACGAGCGCGACGCTGCGGTGCTTGCCGCCGGTGCAGCCGATGGCGAGGGTGTAGTAGGCGCGGCCCTCCTGGGCGACGAGCGGCAGGGCCCAGCGCATCCAGCCTTCGGCGCGCTCCAGGAAGGACTTCGCGTCCTCCTGGCCGAGCACATAGTCGCGCACCGGGGCCTCGCGACCGGTCAGGTCCCTCAAACCCGGAACATAGTAGGGATTGGGCAGGAAGCGCGCGTCCAGCACCACGTCGGCGTCCGCCGGAAGGCCGAACTTGAATCCGAAGGAAAGCAGCCGCAGGTGGGACCCCGTCCCGCCATCGAGCCCGAGGATCTGGCCCAGGCGGGTCCGCAACTCGCCCAGGGAAAGGCCGCTCGTGTCGAGCACGGCGGAAGCCAGTTCCCGGATGGGCCCCAGCAGCGCCCGCTCGCGCTGGACGGCCTCCGCCAGGCTCAGCCCATGGCGGGCGGCGAGATGGTGGACGCGCCGCGTTTCGGAATAGCGGCGCAGCAGCACCTCGTCGGAGGCTTCCAGGAAGATGACCTGGATGGGCTGGCTCCGGTCCTGCAGGCGCTCCACAAGCGGCTGGAACTCCGCGGCGAAGTCCTCGTGGCGGCCGTCCATGCCCACGGCGAGGCTGGCTTCGGGGTGGAGGCGGCCCTCCAGCTCGATGAGCGGATCCAGCATCCGCACCGGCAGGTTGTCCAGGGCCGTGAAGCCGCGGTCCTCCAGCGCCTCCAGCACGGAGTGGCGGCCCGCTCCCGAAAGGCCTGTGACGATGACGAGATCCATGGAAAAAGGCTAGCAGAGGCGCGGAGGACGCGGAGGAAAGCGTGTTCCCCTCAGCGTCCTCCGCGCTTCCGCGGTGGGTCTTCTTCCCTGGCTCCGCCCCTTAGCGGCGGAAGAGGGATTCGTCCTCGTCGTCCAGGCCGCCCGCGGCGAAGCGCAGGACCCGCTGCACGCCTTCGCCCGCGTCTTCGGGGCGGATGACGCGGCCCTGCTCGTCGGGGCCGATCTCCATCATCTCGGGCATGCGGAAGAAGGATTCCTCGGGCGCGGGCACGAAGGCGGGCTGGGGCTCCACGCGGTAGAGGTAGGAGACGATCTCGTCCTCGTACCCGTAACGCATCTGCTCGAAGTACTCGTAGGACTCCTTCTTGTACTCCACCAGCGGATCCTTCTGGCCGTAGCCGCGGAAGCTGATGGCCTCCTTCAAGTGGTCCATCACGAGCAGGTGCCGCTTCCAGGCCGCGTCGATGACCTGGAGGATCGCCACGCGCTCGTGCCAGCGCAGGATCTCCGGCGCGCCGAGCCGCTCCTCCTTCGCCTGGTAGGAGGCGAGCACGGTCTTCGTGAGCAGGGAGCCGGCCTCGGCCTGGCCCAGGCCCTCGACGGCGGTCCAATCGACTCCCTGGATGGAGAAGAGCTGCTCCATGCGCTCGCGCAAGGCGGGGATGTCCCGCTCGCCCTTCTCGGGAAGGTAGTCGTGGACGAGGCCCTCGATGATCTCGTCGGTGATCCGGAGGACATAGTCCTTCGTGTTGCCCTTCAGGATCTCCGTGCGCAGGTTGTAGAAGAAGATCCTCTGCTTGTTCATGACATCGTCGTACTCGAGCAGATGCTTGCGGATCTCGAAGTTCTGGGTCTCGACGCGCTTCTGGCTCTTTTCGATGGCGCGCGAGACCATGCCGGCCTCGATGGGCTCCTCGTCGCTCATGCCGAGCGTCTTCATGAGGCCCTGCATCTTCTCGCCGCCGAAAATGCGCATGAGGTCGTCTTCCAGCGACAGGTAGAAGCGGCTGGAGCCCGGGTCGCCCTGGCGGCCGGCGCGGCCGCGGAGCTGGTTGTCGATGCGGCGGCTCTCGTGGCGCTCGGTGCCCAGGATGTGCAGGCCGCCGGCGGCGATGACCTCGCGCTTCTCGGCCTCGGTCTGGCGGGCCATCTCCTCGACGATGGCCGCGAACTCGGGCGTCTCCTTGCCTTCCTCGTCGTAGACCGCGACGCCCCGTTCGTGGGCCTCGGCCTTGGCCATGTTCTCGGCGTTGCCGCCCAGCAGGATGTCCGTGCCGCGCCCGGCCATGTTGGTGGCGATGGTGACGGCGCCCTTGCGGCCGGCCTGCGCGACGATCTCGGCCTCTTTCTCGTGGTGCTTGGCGTTCAGCACCGTGTGGCGGATGCCCGCGCGCTGGAGCTCATCGCTCAGGGCCTCGCTGCTCTCCACGCTGGGCGTGCCCGCGAGGACGGGCTGCCCCTTGGCGTGGAGCTGCCGGATCTCCTCCACGATGGCCTTGGCTTTGCCCTTGCGGGTGGCGTAGACCATGTCGGCGTAGTCCGAACGGATCATGGGCTTGTTGGTGGGGATGACGACCACGTCGAGGCCGTAGGTGCTGTGCAGCTCCTTGGCCTCGGTCTCCGCCGTGCCGGTCATGCCGCCCAGCTTCTCGTACATGCGGAAGAAGTTCTGGAAGGTCACGGTGGCCAGCGTCTGGTTCTCGGCGTTGACCTCCACGCCCTCCTTGGCCTCGATGGCCTGGTGGAGGCCGTTGGACCAGCGGCGGCCCGGCATGAGGCGGCCGGTGAACTCGTCCACGATGACCACCTCGAGGCCCTTGCCCTCCTCCTTGGGGCGCACCATGTAGTCCACGTCGCGCTTGTACATGTGGTGGGCCAGCAGGGCCTGGCTGAGGCCGTGCAGCGTCTCGATGTGGGCCGGGTCGTAGAGGTTCGGGACGCTCAGGAGCTCCTCGGCGTGGCGGATGCCCTCGTCCGTGAGCACAACCTGGCGGTCCTTCTCCTCGATCTTGAAGTCCTTCTCCACCGTGAGGCGTGGGACGATCTCGTCGATGCGGTAGTACTTGGAGGTGTCCTCCTCCGAGGCGCCCGCGATGATGAGCGGGGTCCTCGCCTCGTCGATGAGGATGGAGTCCACCTCGTCCACGATGGCGAAGTGGAAGCCGCGCTGCGTGAACTCCGCCAGGTCCCACTTCATGTTGTCGCGCAGGTAGTCGAAGCCCAGCTCGTTGTTGGTGGCGTAGGTGATGTCGCAGGCGTAGGCCTGCTTGCGCTCACAGGGAGTAAGCTCGCCGTTCTGCCAGATGAACGAGACATTCTGCTGGTTGATGACGCCAACGGTCATTCCCAGGAACTCGTAGACCGGGCCGTAGGTTTCCACCCCCACCTTGGCCAAATAGTCGTTCACGGTAACT
>DATJFC010000015.1:0-13113 GCA_035495995.1 Holophagaceae bacterium | reverse complement strand
AGATCCTGGGGCGTGGGTGACTTGGTACCCCGTGCTCCCCGACCACGGAGGGCTTTCCCTTTGGCCTGCCGGTCTTCCATGATCTGGCGGACCTTCATCAAGGATCGCCCCTTCAGCTTTCCGGCGTCATAGGCCTCCTGCAGGCTGTGCTGCATCGCGCCGTCGTCGAGGGTGCCCGCGGTGACGGGGCCAACGGGGCCGCGCCCCTGTTAAGCAGGACGCCCCACCTTTCGGTGGGGCGGCTCGTTTGGCTCCGGTGGAGGGACTCGAACCCCCGACATCCTGATTAACAGTCAGGCGCTCTAACCAGCTGAGCTACACCGGACCGGAAGCTCCAGTCTACCGGCCGGGAGGGGGAATTCAAGCGCCGGGCTTGGTCCCCAGGGCGGGCGGGCTTAGGATGGCCTTCCACATCCATCCAGCGGAGCCGCGGCATGCCGGACATCTCGGTCGGAATCTTCCTCGGGGCCATCGCCTGGTTCGTGGTCCGCTACGTGGTCGGCGGGTTCTTCACCGTCAACCAGAACGAACGGGCGGTGAAGACCTCCTTCGGCCGGGCCCAGCGGGTGGGCGAGGCCACCACCAGTGACGACCCGGTCTCCGCCAGCCTCGACGCCGAGGAGAAGGCCCGCTACTGCTACCCCCAGGTGCGGGTCATCCCGCCCGGCGGGCCCTACTTCAAGTGGCCCTGGGAAAGGGTCTACAAGGTGTCCATCTCCACCGAGACGGTGAGCATGGCCATGGACCCGGTCTACCCTTCGGCCAACCAGGGCGGCAAGGTGCTGGAGGCGGTCACGAAGGACCAGCTGAACACGGGCCTCTCCGGCCAGATCCGCTACAAGGTGAGCGAGCGGAACCTCTACGCCTACCTCTTCGGCGTGAAGGCGCCCATCGCGCACGTGCTTGGTTACTTCGTCTCCGTCTTGCGCGAGCGCATCGCCAACTTCGAGGCTCCGCCCGCCGCGGACGGCACGCCCGCGGTGCAGACGGGCATCTCCATCAACGACCTGCGCAAGAACCTGCGGGACATCAACGAGCACATGGAGAAGGAGTGCGCCTCCTCGGCGGCGCGCTACGGCATGCAGCTGGACGCCTCGCTCATCACGGCCATCGATCCGCCCGCCGAGGTGGAGTCCGCGCTCGCCGCCATCAACACGGCCCACAACCAGGTGTCCTCCGACATCAGCCTCGCCCAGGCCTCGGCCGATCAGAAGATCGTGCAGAGCAAGCGGGCGGTGGAGATCGAGACGCTCAAGGCCCAGGCGGAGGTGGAGCCGCTGCGGCTCCTGGCTTCCCAGCTCGGGCAGCTCAAGTCCAACGGCAGCGCGGGCGCGCTCGACGCCTACCTGCGCAACGTGAAGCTGGACCTGTATTCGCAAGCGGGCCGCGTGGTCCTGGAGGTCGAGTGATGTCCACCCTGATCGCGGCCGCCGCCACCTTCTTCGCCTGCTTCCTGCTCGTGCCCATCGCCTTGGGCCTCCTCCGGATGTTCGGCTTCTACGTCGTCGTCCAGGAGCGCCGCTGCCTGGTCTACGTGCTCTTCGGCAAGGTCATCGCCATCCTCGACGAGCCAGGCCTCCACTCGCTCTGGACCCATGTGGGCTGGCGCGCGCCCTTCATCACCTGGATCGGCAAGCGCTACGAGATCGACCTGCGCCTGGACCAGGAATACCTGCGCAGCCAGCCCGTGAACTCCGAAGAGGGCGCGCCCATGGGCATCGGCATCTGGTACGAGATGTACATCAGCGACCCCGTGGCGTACCTCTTCAAGAACATGGATCCGCGCGGCTCGCTCAGCGCCAATGTCAGCAACTCCACCGTGCGCTGCCTCAGCAACATGCCCCTCGGCGGCATGCTCGCGGACCGCCACGGCATGAGCCAGACCGTGCGAAACGAAGTCTCGCCGCTGTCCCACGACTGGGGCTACAAGCTCGGCTCGGTCTACATCCGCAAGGTCCACTTCCGCGACGCGGACATGATCCGGCAGATCGAGAGCAAGGTCGTGAACCGCCTGCGGCAGGTGACCTCGTCCATCAAGCAGGACGGCACCAACCAGGTGAACATCATCACGAGCACCGCCGAGCGCCAGGCCGCCGTGGAGTTCGCGAAGGCCGGCGCCATCCGGCCGCAGATCGTCGGCGCGGCCCTGGACGAGATCTCCAAGGACGCCGAGGTCGCCAAGGCCCTGTTCACCGTGCTGGAGACCCAGCGCATCCTCGCAGGCAAGGCGGTGCTGACGCTGCTGCCGCCCGGCCGCCCCCTCATGCCGGACCTGCTGGCCTCTGCGGGCCAGGGGTCGAACTAGGGCAGCAGGGCCGACAGTCTCTTCGGCGCCACGGCGCGGTAGCTTTCCTCGAGCCATTCCTGGAGCAGGTCCAGGGGCGGCGCGTCCTTGGCCCCGAAGCGGGCGGTGATCCAGCCGCTCCTGCCGAGCCCGTAGCCCGTGGGCCCGGCGAAGGGCAGGTGCCGCGCCATGTCCGCGGAAGCGGGGAGCTTCACGGATAGGCTCATTCCGCCTTCCTCGCGGCGCAGGAAGAGGAAGGTCTTGCCGCGCACCTTGAAGGCGCTCTCGCCCCAGGGGAAATCCTCGTGGGCTTCCGGGTAGGCCATGGCCTGCTTGCGGAGGGCCACTTCGGCGCGGGCGAGCGGGCCGCCGGCCATCAGCCCTTCTGCAGCTCCACGAGGATCTGGCGGGCGCAGGCCTTCAGCGTCTCGATGACGCCGGTCCCCTCGTTTGCTACGGCTTCCAGCATGGGCTCGCCGCGGAAGCGGAGGAGCCGCTCCATCTCTTCCGCGGACACGGCGGAAGGCATGTCCCGCTTGTTGAGCTGGAGGACATAGGGGATGGTGCGGATGTCGAAGCCGTTCTCCTTGAGGTTCGTCGCCAGGTTGGCGATGGCCTCGATGTTGGCCTCCATGCGCGCCTTCTGGCTGTCGGCCACGAAGATCACGCCGTCGCAGCCACGCAGGATGAGCTTGCGGCTGGCGTCATAGAAGACTTGCCCCGGCACCGTGTAGAGGTGGAAGCGGACCTTGAATCCGCGGATGGTCCCCATGTCCAGCGGCAGGAAGTCGAAGAAGAGGGTGCGGTCCGTTTCCGTGGCCAGGCTGACGAGCTTGCCCCGCTTTTCCGGGTTGGCCTGGTTGTGGATCCACTGGATGTTCGTCGTCTTCCCGCAGAGTCCGGGGCCGTAGTAGACGATTTTGCAGTTGATTTCGCGGCTGGCGAAGTTGATGAAGGTCATGGTGCCGGCCCCGTCAGTCGCCGAACAGCTTGTCGATGTCCTCGTCCGTGATCTCGGAGAAGGGGCTCTCGAACTGGCCGCCCGTGGCGGTCTCAGTCTGGGCCCGGTTCTCCACCCGGTCGAAGATCTCCTGGAGCTCCTTGCCGGCCTTCTTCACCCGGAGGCGGACGAGGGCCAGGCTGGAATTCTGGTCGAAAATGACGACGAGGATGCCCCGCCGCCCCACCAGGCTGATGTGCAGGTTGTCCTTTTCGCCCTCATGGAAGAGGAGGCTGAACTCCTTCTCGCCGATGAGCTTCGCCAGGCCGTCCGTGGCGGCCACGTTACCGGCGGTCAGGGAGGCCAGGCTGGTGGCGTCGATGCTCTTCACATCCCCGGCCGCGGCGATCTGCTGGCCGTTCTTGTCCACCAGGAACACCACCTTCGCCTGAGCATCCTTCGCGAGGCGGGCGGTGATCTCCTGGAGCAGCTTGAACTCCTCCTCGAACATCACCAGGTCGAGCTTCGCCACAATGCCTCCGGATTGCCGGGGTTGAGAATACCGCAACCCCGGGTCAATAGCCGGAACTTGGGGAACTGCCGCCACCCCGGGCGATGGGAACGGAGGCTGAGAGCCCCAGGCGCGTGGCCCCGGCCCGGACCATTCGGAGGGCCTCTCCATAGCTCCGGATCCCGCCCGAGGCCTTCACGCCCAAGCGGGCGCCCACGGCGCTCCTCATGAGGGCGACATCCGCCTCCGTCGCGCCCCCGGGGCCGAAGCCGGTGGAGGTCTTCACGAAGTCGAGACCGGCCTCTTCCGCGGCTCGGCAGGCCTGGAGCTTCTGGGCATCGTCCAGCAGGCAGGTCTCCAGGATGACCTTGAGGACGCCCCGCCCGCGCGGCACCGATTGGCGGATCACGTCGAACTCGCCGCGGATGGCGTCCCAGCCGCCGGCGCGGGCCAACCCGATGGGAAGGACGGCGTCGATCTCCTGGGCGCCATCTTCCAAGGCGGCGGCGGCTTCGCCGGCTTTCTGGCGCGCCGTTGTCGCCCCAAGGGGGAAACCCGCGACGGTGCAGACGCGGACCGCCGAGCCTTGCAACCGCTTGGCGGCAAGCCCCACCCAGGCCGGGTTCACGCATACGGCCGCGAAACCGTGCTCGAGCGACTCCTCGCAGAGCCGCTCCACCTGCCTGGCCGTCGCTTCCGCCTTCAGAAGGGTGTGGTCGATGAGGGGGGCGAGGTCGAAAGGAGGTTCCGCGCCCTCCGGCGGCAGCGGGACCTCCACGAGGCCGAGGCCGGAACGGAGGAGGGCGCGGCCTCCTCCGCAGGCCAGTAATTGGGCGGGGGCGCCAGCCGCGGGGAGGGGACGCCCTTCGAGGCGGGTGGCGGCTTCACGGCCGAGATCCAGGAGCAGGCTCATGGGGCCAAGGATCTCAAAAGAAAAGCGGGCCCGCGAGGGCCCGCTTCAGGACTGATCCGGTCGCCCGGGGCAGCTTACTTCTTGTCGGCAGGAGCGGCAGGCGCGGCAGGAGCAGCGGCGGCCTTCTTGTGGCTGTGCTTCTTGGCGTGCTTCTTCTCGGTCTTGGGGGCGTCGGCCTTGGGGGCGTCCTGGGTGGTGACGGCCTTCTTCTCGGCGGGGGCGGCGGCCTTGTCGGCCTTCTTCACCTCAACCTGCTTGGCATCGGCTTTCTTCTTGTCGGCCTTCTTGGTGCCGGCGAAGACGGGGGAGACGAGGGCGGCGGCGGTGAGCAGCAGGGCGATCTTGCGGAAGTTCATGGTTTCTCCATGGGGTGAACCGGCACGGCCGGCACTGCGAGCTTTAAAGCACGAGTTGGGCCATTTTTTAAGCTAATCATTATCAATAAATAGACGCACACTCCTTGGCCAACTCATGTTGCAAGTTGCCCATGTTGTGCAGGCTGCAACGGGCTATTCGGGCAATTCCTCCGCCCCCTCCTGGAAGCCATAGCGCTTGAGCTTCCGGTAAAGGGTGGTCCGGTCCACGCCAAGGATCTCCGCGATGCGCTGCTTTTCCTTGTGCTGCCCGAGCAGGAGTTTGATGTACCGCCGCTCGAGCTCGTCCAAGGTGGGCCAGTCCGCCAGGAGATCGGGCAGGACGCTCCCGTCGGGAGTCCTGAGCGCCTTCTTGAGCACATCCGCCTGGATCTTGGCCGGGAGCTCGTCGACCGTGACCTCGCGGCCGCGGGACAGCTGGGTGAGGTTCTCCACCACATTGGCCAGCTCGCGCACATTGCCGGGCCAGGAATAGGCCTCCAACACCCTCAGGACTTCCAACTGCAGGGCCGGGGCGGCGCCTCCGCTGAACTCGGCCAGGAAATGCTCCAGCAGCTTGGGGATGTCCTCCCTCCGCTCGCGCAAAGGGGGGACTTGGAGCTCCACCACGGACAGGCGGTAGAAAAGGTCCTCCCGGAAGGCGCCGGCCTTCACGAGCGTCTGGAGATCCTTGTTGGTGGCGGCGATCACGCGCACATCCACCTTGGTGGTCTTGTTGGCCCCCACGCGGCGGACCTCGTGCTCCTGGAGCACCCGGAGCAGCTTCACCTGGAAGTTGGGCGTGGTCTCGCCGACTTCGTCCAGGAAGATGGTGCCCCCGTCGGCCTCTTCGAAAAGGCCCTTCTTATCCGCCGTGGCGCCCGTGAACGAGCCCCGGGTGTGGCCGAAGAGCTCGCTCTCCAGGAGCGTCTCCGTGATGGCGCCGCAGTTCACGGCGACGAATGGCCGGTCCTTGCGCGGGCTGGAGAGGTGGATGCTGCGCGCCACCAGCTCCTTGCCGGTGCCGCTCTCGCCGGTGACGAGCACGGTGGCGGCGCTGTCCTGGAGGCTGGCGATGGTCTTGTAGACGGCCATCATCTTCGGGCTGGACCCGATCATGAGGCTCCGCTTCTTGGCCGCCGCCGGCGCGAGCGCGGGCTTCTTTCCCGCGCGGCTCTCCAAGGCCCTCTTCACGAGGGATTTGAGCTCTTCGTTGTCCCAGGGCTTGGAGAGGAAATCGAAGGCGCCTTCCCGCACCGCCTCGATGGCCGTTTCGAGCGTGCCGAAGCCAGATAGGAGGATCACGTCGACGCCTTTGGGCTTGGCGACGCGCAGGAGGTCGAGTCCGTCCTTCCCGGCCTCGAGATTGATGTCGGAAAGCATGAGGTCGAAGGGTTCGCCTTCCAGCAGGGCGGAGGCGCGATCGGGATCCGTCGCCTGCCGCACTTCGAGGCCCATGGTGCCCAGGAGCTCCTCCAGGAACTCGCAGGTTTCCCGACTGTCATCCACCACGAGCACGCGGGCCATGTCGCCTCCGACCCTTGAAGGTATCTGAAAAGTGGCAGGGGCTTGCCGGGGACGCTACGCTCGAAGCCTGACTCCGGGAGAAACCCCATGATGCGACTGCTCAAAGCGGTATTTTCCGTCCTGATCCTGGCCACGGCCGCCTTCGCCGGCGATCTGACCATCACGATGAACAACCAGACGAAGAGCCCCATGGGCTCCGGCTCCTCCGGCGTCCAGACCCACTACTACAGCGCGAAGTTCATGCGCATGAACGACCCCGGCGCTCAGCGCGACACGCTCATGGACTACGGGACCATGACCAACTACATCATCGACCACAAGAAGAAGCTCATCCAGAAGATGACCTTGCAGGACGCCATGGACGCCATGAAGGAGGCTTCCGGCCAAGAGCGCGAAGGCATGTCGGAGATGATGAGCAAGATGTTCGGCGACCCGAACAACTTCAAGGTCACCGAAGAGGGCCAGGAGACTGTCGCCGGCCGCAGCTGCAACAAGTACAGGATCATGGTCGGCAAGATCGTCATGGACATGAGCAACGATCCGACCCTCAAGATGCCGATGTCCGAGGCCAGCTACCAGAACATGCTCAAGATGCGTGGCGCGTCGATGGCCGCGTCGCCCACGGGCAAGTCCTTCGCGCGTCTCTATGAGGAGATGGCCAAGATCAAGGGCTTCACGCTCAAGAGCCACATGACCGGCATGATGGGCATGGACATCCTGACCGTGGCCACGGCGGTGAAGGAGGGCGCCATCGACCCTTCCGTCTTCGCGCTGCCCAGCGGCTACCAGATGGAGGACCTGGGCGCGAAGATCAAGGCCCAGATGGCCAAGCAGCATCGCTGAAGCGAGTCCGATAGACTGGTGGGGGGCCGATGAGGCCCCCTCACCTTGTCCGGAACCCATGCCTGAACCCCGCGACCAGCCCTCCTCCTTCGATGACGGCCTCGACCAGCTGGAAACGCTGGTGCAGAAGCTGGAAGGCGGCAGCCTCGGCCTGGAGGAGGCGCTTTCGGTCTTCGAGACCGGCGTGAAGCTCAGCCAGCAGCTCCAGGCCCAGCTGGCCGAGGCCCAGCGCCGCGTGGAAGTCCTCAAATCCAGTCTCGATGGCGGCTACCGCGTCGAGCCCCTGGACGAGGCGCCGTGACCGCGGCGGAGCAAGTGCGGGCGGATCTGGATCGCCTGCTGCCCCTCCTCGAATCCAGGCTGCTCGAGCCTTTCCGTGGCGGGGAAGCCGCGAAAGTGGGCGAGGCCATGCGCTACAGCCTGGAGGCCGGCGGCAAGCGCGTGCGGCCCGTCCTCTGTCTCCTGGCGGCCGAGGCCGTGGGCGGATCCGCGGAAGCGGTCCTGCCCGGCGCGCTGGCGCTGGAGTGCATCCACACCTACTCGCTCGTGCACGACGACCTGCCCGCCATGGACGACGACGACCTGCGCCGCGGCAAGCCCACCTGCCACATCGCCTTCGGCGAGGCCCACGCCATCCTCGCGGGCGACGGCCTGCTCACGGAGGCCTTCCGGATCCTGGCGGGCGAGGGCGATCTGGAACCGTCCCGCCGCCTTGAGGCCATCGCGGTCCTCGCCGAGGCCGCGGGCTGGAGAGGGATGGTCGGAGGGCAGGCCCTCGACCTTGAAGGCGAGCGGCTCGACGACTACGGGCTCGACCACCTCAAGACCATCCACCGTCTCAAGACCGGCGCCCTCCTGCGCGCCGCCACCGAGCTGGGCGCGATCCTCGCGGGGGCGGAGCCGCGCCAGCGCGAGGCCCTGCGCGCCTACGGCGAGGCCATCGGCCTGGCCTTCCAGATCCAGGACGACATCCTCGATGCCACGGCGACGGATGCGACTCTGGGTAAGCGCGCGGGCAAAGATGAAGGAAGGGGTAAGATCACTTACCCGGCCCTGCTGGGATTGGATGGCGCCCGTTCCGCCCTCCGGGAAGCCACCGAGTCCGCCCTATGTCCACTTCGATCCCTTCCGAACCCCTCCTCCCTGGAAGCCTGGGCGCTGCATTTGGCCCAGCGGGCCTCGTGAAGCCCACCATGGACACGGCCTCGAAGTATCCGCTGCTGGACAGCCTCGGCGCGCCCGAGCAGATCCGGCAGTTCACGGAACCACAGCTCGAGGAGCTGAGCCGCGAGGTGCGGCAGTTCCTCATCGACTCCATCAGCGAGACCGGGGGCCACTTCGCGTCGAACCTCGGTACGGTGGAACTGACGGTGGCGCTCTTCCACGAGTTCGACTTCCGCACGGACCGCGTCTGCTGGGATGTGGGCCACCAGGCCTACCCGCACAAGATCCTCACGGGCCGCAAGGACCGCTTCAAGACGCTGCGTCAGCACGACGGCCTCAGCGGCTTCCTCAAGATCGAGGAGAGCCCCGTCTACGACCACTTCGGCGCGGGCCACGCGAGCACCTCGATCTCCGCCGCGCTGGGCATGGCGAAGGCGCGCGATCTCCAAGGCCACGACCATTACGCCGTGGCCGTCATCGGCGACGGCTCCATGACGGCCGGCATGGCCTTCGAGGCGCTGAACCAGGCGGGCTATCTCGAGACGAAGAAGTTCCTCGTGATCCTCAACGACAACGACATGAGCATCAATCCGAATGTCGGCTCGCTGCAGGGCTACCTGAACCAGCTCATGAACGGCCAGTACTACACCCGCTGGCGGGACCGCATCGAGCACGCCATCAAGGCGATCCCGCTGGAAGGCGTCTCCAAGCGCGTGGCCAAGGTCGCCAAGTGGAGCGAAGAGTCCTTCAAGCGGCTCGTGGTGCCGGGCCTGCTCTTCGAGGACCTGGGCTTCCGGTACATGGGCCCGGTGAACGGCAACGATGCCGTCGCGACGGTCCATGCGCTGCGGGAGGCCAAGGAGAAGATGAAGGACGGCCCGGTCCTCCTCCACGTGCAGACGAAGAAGGGCTACGGCTACGAGCCCGCCGTGAAGGATCCGCTGAAGTGGCACGGCGTGACGGCCTTCGACGCCGAGGCCGGCGAGATCAAGAAGGGCGCGCCCGCGACGGCCCCCGCCTACACGAAGGTTTTCGCCGAGGCGCTCATCGAGCTGGCGAAGAAGGACGAGAAGATCGTCGCCGTCACGGCGGCCATGCTGGACGGCACGGGGCTCAACCTCTTCCAGAAGGCGTTCCCGGGCCGCACCTTCGATGTGGGCATCGCCGAGCAGCACGCCGTCACCTTCTCCGCCGGCCTCGCCACCCAGGGCATGCGCCCGGTCTGCGCCATCTACAGCACCTTCCTGCAGCGGGGGTTCGACCAGGTCGCCCACGATGTCTGCATCCAGAACCTCCCCGTCACCTTCGCGATGGACCGCGCGGGCGTCGTGGGCGCGGACGGCCCGACCCACCACGGCCTCTACGACATGGCCTACCTGCGCTGCCTGCCGAACATCATCCTCATGGCGCCGAAGGACGAGAACGAGCTGCGGCGCATGCTCATGACGGCCGTCTACAGCAACCAGCCCGCGGCTCTCCGCTACCCGCGGGGCAACGGCCTCGGCGTGCCCCTGGACGAGACCATCACGGCCCTGCCCATCGGCAAGGGCGAGCTGCTGCGCGAAGGCTCCGATCTCGCCGTCGTCGCCTGCGGGACGCTCGTGGCCCCGGCGCTCAAGGCGGCGGAAGCCCTCGAATCAAAAGGCATCTCCTGCTCGGTGATCAACGCCCGTTTCATCAAGCCGCTGGACAGGGATCTGATCCTCGCCGCGGCCGGCGGAGCCAAAGGCGTCGTGGCGCTGGAGGAAGGTGTCGAGAAGGGCGGCTTCAGCGGCGCCGTGGCGGAGCTGCTGGCGGACGAGGGCATGGTGAAGCCCCTTCTGCGCCTGGCGGTGGCGGACCACATCGTCCACCACGGCGATCAGAAGAAGCTGCTGGATGAAGAGGGGCTCTCCCAGGCCCGCATCGAGTCGAGCCTCGAGGCCTTCGCCCGGCGGATCTGACTCCGGGCAGGCGCAGGAAGGCTTGCACATGTGGGTGCTCGGCCCTAGGGTTTTACAAACGCCCTACCCACGAGGTCCGTCGTGCGCATGACTCCTTTCCGGGCCCTCTTCCCCATCGCGGTGCTCACGGCGGCTTTGCCCGCCGCGGCCCAATCCTTCGATCCCGCGACGCAGGCCAGGGGCTGGGCCCATCAGGACCGGGACTTCTCCTTCACCTTCTACGACCCGGCCAGCCGCTCCCTCGTCACCTGGGACAAGGGCTTCGGCGTCATGAACACCCTCAGCGTCGCGAAGATGGGGGCGGTCCCGTCCATGTGGCTCATGGACCGCTACAACAACGCCTGGGTCGTCTCCGGCGACACGCTCTACTTCATCACCAAAGACGGGAAGCTGGACCACAAGGAGAAGCTGCCGGCGGAGGCGGGGGATGTGGCCTGGGACTCCCAGACGGGCTTCCTGCTCAGCTACAAGACGGCGTCACCCTACCTCGAGATGCGGGACATGAAGGACGGCAGCGTGCTCTGGTCCCATGGACAGCGGCCGAAGAAGGGCGAAGGCACGGGGCACACGCTCTTCCGCGTCTGCATGAAGACGCTGCCGGGCGGCGACAGCCAGGCTTTCTTCACGGACGGCCCAGGCCTGGACATGACCGTGCTCAATGGCAAGACCGGCGACCCGGTGGTCCACACGGAATTCAAGCTCAACGGCCACGCCGCCCCCGTCATGGACTACGGGAAGGCTGATCCCGGCCCCGTCTGTCCCTACATCGGCAAGGAGATCGTCTTCGCAGCCGTGGATTCGACCACCCTGCCCGCCGCCGCCGCTCAGGGCCTCAACGGGCTTCTGCTGGCGAGGCTCGATCTGACCTCCAACACCCTGGCCCTGTCGCCCACGGGCCTCACGCCGGATAACCATTTCATCGGCATCGTCGACGGGCAGGCGGTCTTCATCAAGCCCGGCGGCGGCTTGGCTGAGGTGGCGGTCCAGTAGTCTTCACCGCTCCAGGTTGAGCACGCGCTCGCGGTCCAGGTAGGGGATCGTGTGCCAATTGCCGTCCGCCGTGACCGCCAGGTCCGGGTGGGCGAGCACGTAGGCCAGCAGCAGGTTGCGCAGGCTCCGGTCCGTGATGGAGAGGGGGCCGCCGGAGAACCCCATGGCGTCGAGGTACCCGCCGCCGCCGCGGAGGCGGTAGGTGGTGAGGGCGAGCGTGAAGGTCTGGTCCGGCTTCACGGGCTGGCCTCCCACACTGAGCTCCGCGACCCGCGCTCCGACGGGCTTGCCCAGATCCAGCGCGTAGGTCGCGCCGTCCACCATGTCGTAGTCGTAGGCGGGGATGTCGGGGTTGAAGAGCTCGGGTTTCCAACTGTAGGTGAAGCAGGCGGCAGCGTGCTCCAAGTAAGCCTTCAGCTGGGCGCCCGTGATCCGGATGACGGCCACATGGTCCTCGTAGGGCTCCAGCGCGTAGAACTGGCGCACGCTCGTGGCCCCCTTGGGGATGAAGATGCGGGCGCTGTTGCAGGCCGCGGAGGCCAGCTGGGCGCCGGTGGCCTGGCGCATGACGGTGTGGATGAGCTGGACCAGCGGCGTGTCCTCCATGCGCCCCCACCGCCCGTCCAGGTCGGTCTCCAGGTTGGTGGCGAGGGTGCCGAGGTAGCGGTCCGTCGCCTCGCGGAGGCCCGCCGTGAGGGAAAGGACTTCAGGGTCCACGGCGGTCGCGTCATCGGTCTTCACGAGCTGGGGCTGGCTGGAGGCGACGGCCCAGCGCCCTTGGCGCTTCTCCAGCGTGAAATCCAGCACGCCCAGGGCCTGCCCCCAGCACCAGGCCTGGAGAATGGGCACGCCCTTGTGGGTGGTGGAGATGGGCTGGTGCGTGTGGCCCGTCAAGATCGCGTCGATACCGGGCACTTCTTCCGCCAGGCGCAGGGCCGCGTTCTCGTCGCCCACGCGCCCGTCCACCTTGCCCAGGCCCGAGTGCATGGCGACGATGACCAGATCCGCCTTCGCCCTCAGCGCGGGGATGACCGTCTTCGCCGTGGCGACGATGTCCTCGAAGCGGAGGCCCGCGTAGTTGGCGGGCTCCTCCCAGTGGGGGATCCAGGGCGTGGTGAAGCCGACGATGGCCACCGTGAGCGGCCCGGCTTTGACCATCACGAAAGGCTTGAAGGCGGGGCGGCCGGTGCGGGCATCCAGCGTGTTGGCGGAGAGGAAGGGGAAGGCGGCCTGCTTCTCGGCGCTCCTCAGGTTGGCGAGGCCGAAGTTGTATTCGTGGTTGCCTACCGCCATGGCCGAGTAGCCGAGGGCGTTCATGATCGCGACGGCGGGCTCGGGCATCTCCGGGTGCAGCACGGCCCGCACATAGTCCAGGGGCTCGCCCTGGATCTCGTCTCCGCAATCGATCAGGAGGGTGTTGTCATGGCCGGCCCGCGCCTGCCGGACGAGGGTGGCGAGTTTGGCCCAGCCCTGGTTCTCGGGGCGGAGGGAGAAGGTGTCCTGGGGCATCACGTGGCCGTGGACATCCGTCGTCGTGAGGATCCGGAGCGTGGCTTCCTGGGCCTTAACGGACGCGCCCAGGATCAGGAGGAGCCCCAGAGCCAGGAACCGCGCCTTCCGCATCCAAACCTCCTGTTTCTTTCAG
>DATJFC010000014.1:0-5517 GCA_035495995.1 Holophagaceae bacterium | reverse complement strand
GAGGCCCAGGAGATGAGCCTCGCGCTCGCGGCGAAGAGCGTCGCGTTCAACGGCGTCGCGCACCGCTTCACCCTCCATCACGGCGACCTGCGCGACGAGGCGGTCCACGCCGCGCTGTTGAAGGATGGCGCCTTTGATCTCGTGATGGGCTCGCCGCCCTACTGGCCTGTGACGGATCGCATCGCGGCAGAGCATCCTCAAGCGATACCCGCCCGCCTCGAAGTGCGCGGCTCCATCGCCGACTACGCGCAGGCCGCCGCCAAGCTGCTGGCGCCCGGCGGCCTTTTCGCCTGTGTCTTCCCCAACGACCAACGCGAACGCGCCCGCGCCGCCTACCGCGACGCGGACCTGCTCCTGCTCCACGAGCGCGAAGTCATCTTCAAGGAAGGCGAGGCCTACGGCCTCATCCTCATGGCCGGATCACGGCGCGCGGATTTCCCGCCGGACTTCGAGGTGAAGGCCGCGCTGCCGGAGGTCGAAGCGCCCATCCTCATCCGCCGCAGCGACAACTCCGTCCACCCCAGCATCGCCCTCGCGCGCGTGGGCCTGGGCTTCCCGCCGGGGCTCTGACGGGCCAGTCCCGGGGCTTCAGGGCGCCGTCGTCATCGGGGCGCTGGGCTGCTGCGTCAAGGTGAGCGGGTAGGACTTGCCGTCCTGCACGAAGGTTCCGGTGACACTGGGCGCCCCGGCGCCACCGGCATCCAGCCGCCCCGTGAAGGTGGCCGGGTGGCCAGGGATGCGGATGGCGATGCTCATCTGCGCGCCGTCCTCTTTCACGGTGGCCGGGGCGCTGGCGAGACCCTGCTCCGGAATGTCCACGGTGAACGAAGGGCTCGCGCCGCGGGTGATGCTGTGCAGCACGACCGCGTGGCCCGGCGCCAGGCTGCCCGTCCAGTCCTGGCGTTTCACCGGAGTCGTCATCTCGGAAATGCCCTGGTTGGATTTCCAGCCGGTGCCTTGATACTCCATGAAGTCCGCTGTCTTCTGCGCCTCCGGTTGTCCGAAATAATCCGCCACGATGTGAAGCGCCAGATCGATGCCGGAGCTGAGCCCGCCGGCGCTGAAGGTGACCGGGTCGGCTTGTGCGTAGCGCACTTGCCGCTCCAGCTTCACGCCTGGGAACTGGCCGGCGAAGTTGCCGAAATACCAGTGATGCGTGGTGGCCTGCTTCCCGTCCAGCAGCCCCGCCTCAGCCAGCTTGAAGGCGCCGGTGCACACCGACATGATGATCTTGTGGTCGGCATGGATCTTCTGAAGCCACGCGCTCAGCCCCGGACCGCCGGATTGCGCCCCGACCACCACGATGTCCGGGGTGGGAGCATCCGCGAAACTGAAATCCGGCGTGATCGTGATCCCCGGGCGGTTGCTTCCGGTGGTGTGCAGCGGCTCCTTGACCGGCGCCACGGTGTAAAGCTCGAAGGGGGAGATGTCGTTGCCATGCCCGTCGTCCAGCATGGTGTCCTGGAACACTTCCCAGGGCCCGGCGAGGTCCATCACATTCGCGTAGGGGCTCACCACCACCGCGACCTTGATCATGCCGTCCTTGGGCGGCGTCAGCTTCCCGGGCGTGTCCGCGAACGCATTGACGCTTGGGAGGACAGCCAGCAGTCCGATCAGGGGGAACGATTTCAAAGAAGCCTCCATATGCGGATAGAGCCCAGGCCAGGCGCCTCATCATCCAGGTAGACGATCCAGTCCCGGGAAAGGTTTAGCGGAAGAGCGTCCACGCGCATCACCTGTGAAGGGGCCGGAGTTCCTGCCAGGGGTCTAAGCGGATCTCGGCCTCCGGCGTAGCTCGTGGGATTCTGGAGGCTCCGTGAAAGAGATGGCGAAGCGCGTGTTCCGATCCGCGGACGGAAGGTATCGGAACGGCTGGAAGGCGCTCTTCTTCCTCGTCGCCCTGCTCGGCGTCCTGCGGGCCGTCGGGCAGGTGGCGCACCTGGTCCACCTGCCGAAGAATGAATTGCTCCAGGAATCGATCCTCGCGGGCGTGATGCTCCTCGTCTCCTGGATTTTCGTCCGCATCGAGGGCGTGCCCTTGCGCAGCCTGGGCTGGAGGCTCAACGGGCGCTGGGGCGCGGAGCTGCTGCTGGGGGCGCTGCTCGGCATCGGCCTCATCGGGCTCGGGGCCCTGGGCGCCATGGGCTTCGGCGCCGTGAGCCTGGTCCGCTCCGGCCAGGGCATCACGCCGATGCTGAGCGGCGCCCTGTTCTTCCTCGCCGTGGCGCTCTTCGAAGAAGGCGTCTTCCGCGGCTACCTCCTCCAGCGCCTGACGCGGGGCGCGGGCTTCTTCATCGCGCAGGTGGTCATGGCGATCCTCTTCGCGCTGGCCCACTGGGGCAACCCCGGCATGCACGGCGCCACGCTGGCCTTGGCCACCGTGGACATCTGCCTGGCGGGCGTGCTGCTCGGCTTCTGCTGGAAGCGCACCGGCTCGCTCGCCCTGCCCGTCGGCCTGCATCTCGGCTGGAATTGGGCCCAGGGTTCGCTCCTCGGCTTCGGCGTCAGCGGCACGGATCCGGCGGGCTTCTTCAAGCCCATCTTCACGGCGGGGAAGCCCGAATGGATGAGCGGCGGCGCCTTCGGCCTCGAGGCGGGCCTGCCCGACATCATCGTCTGCGTGCTGGCGATCCTGGCGATCTGGATGTGGAAGGGCCGCTCCGTCGAAGCCGTCTAGTCCGGCGCGCCGCCGGCCACGACCTCCGCCTGCTCGACCTCGATGGCGGACCTGCCATCGCGCTTTTCGACGAGCGCGTTCAAGCGGTCCCAGATGGCCTGCACTTCGGGGTACTTCGCCGAGACGCTGTCGGGCGCGTCGCCATCGCGCCAGGTGAGCACCTCGACCACCCACGGCTTGTCGCCATCCTCCTTCCCCGAAAGGATGAGGTGGGGCTGGTCCAGAACGAGGCCGAGCTTGCGGCAGGTGGGATAGTGCGCCTTGAGGGCCGTGACGAACTCGTCGAGCTTGCCGGGCTTCACGTGGTAGGTGACATGCACGGTCTCGGGCGCGCCGGCGCGGGCGGACAGCGGCGCGCAGGCGAAGGTCGAAGCGAAGGCGAGAGGCAGCAGGATCGCAAGGACGCGTTTCATGGCCTTCCTCCTGGAACGGGGCCCTGAGCTTAGCAGGGCCCTGTGGCACCATCCGGGGATGGACTCCAACCCGCCGCGCCGCGCGCTCCGCACCTGGCCCCTCGTCGGCGCCCTCTTCTTCATGGTGGCGGGCGGGCCCTACGGGCTCGAGGAGTTGCTCGCGAAGGCAGGCCCCATGCTGGCCCTGCTCATCCTCGTCGCGACGCCCCTGGCCTGGGCGCTTCCCACGGCGCTCATGGTGGGCGAGCTGGGCTCCGCGATTCCCGAGGAGGGCGGCTTCTACATCTGGGTCAAGCGCGCGCTCGGCCCCTGCTTCGGATTCCAGGAAGCCTGGCTCTCGCTCGCGGCCAGCGTCTTCGACATGGCCATCTACCCCGTCCTCTTCGTGTCCTACCTCGCGCGCATCTGGCCCGCCTGCGCCCAGCCCGCGTGGAGCCTCGCCATCTGCGTGGGCCTCATCGCCTTCTGCGCGCTTCTGAACACCATCGGTTCCAAATCCGTGGGCGAAAGCTCCATCGCGCTGACGGCGCTGCTGCTGCTGCCCTTCGCCATCCTCACGGCCCTGCTCCTGCTCCGCGGCCCCGGATCCGCGCCCGCCGTGAAGGCGCTGCATTCCGGCGGCGACATCCTGGGCGGCATCCTCATCGCCATGTGGAACTACATGGGCTGGGACAACGCCTCCACCATCGCCGGCGAAGTGGACCGGCCCCAGAGGACCTATCCGCGCGCCGTCGCCTTCGCCCTGCTGCTCGTGCTGCTCTGCTACGCGATCCCCACGGCGGCGGTCGCCTGGGCCCACCTCGATGTCTCCGCCTGGGAGACGGGCGCCTGGGCCACGCTCGGTTCGCAGCTTGGCAGCGCGGGACTGGGCCTCGCGCTGGTGCTGGGCGGCCTGCTCTGCGGCTTCGGCATGCTGAACGCCCTCACGCTCTCCTACTCGCGCCTGCCGGTGGCGCTGGCAGAGGACGGCTACCTGCCCGCGGCCTTCGCGAGGCGCAGCCGCAAGCGCGACGCGCCGGTGCCGGCCATCCTGCTCTGCGCCGCGGCGTGGACGCTGTCGCTGAGCCTCAAGTTCGACCGCCTCGTCTCCCTCGACATCCTGCTCTACGGCACCTCCCTGCTGCTGGAGTTCATCGCGCTGGCGGTGCTCCGCTTCAAGGAGCCGGATCTGGAGCGGCCCTACCGCGCGCCAGGCGGCAGGCTGGGCGCGATCTTGCTGGGGGTCCCGCCCGCGGCCCTCCTCGTCCTCGCCCTCGTGAAGAACGGGCGGGAGACCGTCTTCGGCATCAACGCGCTGGCCTTCGGCGTCCTGCTCATGGCCATGGGCCCCGTGCTCTACGCCTTCTCCAGGAACCGGTTCAAGGCGCCGAGCGGAGCCTGAAGCGCGCGACATCTTCGCCCGGCCGTCATCTCCCGATCACACGGAGGCTCGATCCTTCCTGGTCGACCCGACATAGGAGGCCGCGGCCATGTTCAAGAAGCATCTGATCCCCACCTTGATGGCGTCGCTCTGCGCCGCATCCTCCGCGCAGGCCCAGGTGGCGCTCATCGCCAAAGGGAGCCTGAGCGGCGCCTACCAGGACCTCTCCGCGAGGACCGCGGCTCCGCTTGAGAACGGCGTCGCCGGCAACCGCCTGGGCGGCATGGGCTCCGGCATCGCCTACGCGGGCGGCTCCACCTTCCTCATGGTCCCGGACCGCGGGCCCAACGCCGTCCCCTTCGACAGCGCCATCGACGACACCAGCTCCTTCATCGCCCGCATCCAGACCCTCAGCCTGCGCCTCGCCCCCGCCGCGGCGGATTCGGGCACCGACCTGCCCTTCGTGCTCACGCCCATCCTCCGGCACACGACGCTCCTCCACAGCGACACGCCCCTGGTCTACGGCAGCGGCGCAGGGCTGGGTGTCAGCTCCGGCGCCCCGGCCCTCAACGAGGACGACCACACCTTCTACTTCACGGGCCGCTCCGACAACTACAACCCCGCCACGCCTTCGGACGACCCGCGCGACGCGCGCCTCGATCCCGAAAGCATCCGCGTCTCCCGCGACGGCCGTAGCGCCTTCATCTCCGATGAATACGGCCCGCACATCTACGAGTTCGACCGCGCCACGGGCCGCCGCATCCGCGCCATCCAGCTTCCGGGCAGCTTCGCGGTGAAGAACCAGGGCCCCACGAGCGACGCGGAGATCAGCGGCAACACTTCGGGCCGCGTGGCCAACAAGGGCATGGAAGGCCTCGCCATCACGCCCGACGGCGAGACTCTCGTCGGCATCATGCAGAGCCCCCTCATCCAGGACGGCGGCACGAACGGCTCCGTCACCCGCCTGGCCGTCATCAGCCTCCGCACGGGCGCCGTGCGCCAGTACGCCTACCCGCTCACCAACATCGGCTCCGCCAAGAAACCCAAGTACCCCACGGTCAGCGACC
>DATJFC010000013.1:0-6663 GCA_035495995.1 Holophagaceae bacterium | reverse complement strand
GGGCCGCGGCCCTCCTGGATGCTGGAGCCCGCCGTCAGCAGGTCGTACTTACCCATCAGCTCCGGATACGCGCCGAAGCTGATGGCCGTCACATCGTAGCGGCCTTCGAGGGCTTCGGTATTCAGCGTCTCGATGTCCTTGCGGACGAACTCAATCTCGAAGCCTTCGGGGTCCATCCAGCCCAGCGCAAGCGGCGCCATCATGTAGGCGTCGTCGCTGTCCGGGGAATGGGCGATGGTGAATTTCATGTAGGGCTCTCGGCTTTTGGCTCTGGGCCTTGGCTTGCGCCGACCCATGCCTGCGTTTCGATGGTGTGCGCGGTGATTGTGGCTGGCCCCACGAATGCCAGGCCCAGCGAGAGCCCAGAGCCGAAAGCCCAGGGTCCTAGTACCCGAACCCGTCCTTGCGGACATGGACGCGGGGCTTCGCCTCGTGGTCCTGCAGCGAGCCTTCGATGACCTCGCCGATGAAGAGGTCGTGGTCGCCGCCGCTCTGGAGCGTCGCCGTGTGCTTGAGCACGAGGTAGGCGTAGCCCTCCTTGAAGACCGGGGCCTTCGCGCCGCCCATGAGGGCGTGCGAGTCCTCGGCCCAGGGATCCACGCCGGGTTCGAAGCCGCGGCCGTAACGCTTCAGCGGCTCGTGGTCGCCTTCCTTCAGCAGGTTCAGCGCGAAGTGGCCGCTGGCCTTGATGAGGGCCTCGATGGGGCGGCCGGCCTTGATGCACACCGCGACGAGAGGCGGATCGAAGCTCACCTGCTGGAACCAGGAGGCCAGGAAACCCGTGCGCTCAGGCCCGTGCTGGGCCGTGGCGATGGCGAGGCCGCTGGGGATCTTGCCCAGGGCGGGACCGGCGGTGGCTTTGAGATCGGACATGGGAACTCCAATGAAGCTGGTCACAGAGGCCGCGGAGCAAGCGCAGAGAACACAGGATAAATGCTTTTCTTCCGCGCCTTCGGCGTTCTTCTGCGTCCTCCGCGACCAGCCTAGTTCGCGGACGGCTCGCCTTCTTTCGGCGCCAGCTTGGCCATCACCCGCTCGATGGCCTTGGCGGCGACGGCGTAGCGGGGATTCTCGTCCAGGGCGGAACGGTAATGCTTCAGGGCCTGGTCCAGGTCGCCCCGGCGCTCGTAGACGCGGCCGAGGTTGAAGTGGGGGAAGCAGTAGCTCTCGTAGCGCTCGGCCTTGAGGGCCATCTTCAGCCAGGGGATGGCGTCGTCGAGTTCGCCCTGCTCCAGGTAGTAGGCGCCGATGTCGTTGTAGGGATTGCCGAATTCAGGATCGAGGTCGATGGCCCGGTGGCAATCCTCGATGGCCGCGTCGAAGTCCTTCTCGAAACTCTTGGCCCAGCCGCGGAAGGTGTAGGCCTCCGCCGTGGGGCAGATCTCGATGGAATCCGTGTAGAGCTCGATGGCCTTCTCCAGGTCCCCCTTCATGTGGAGCTGGTAGGCCTTGCTGACCACTTCCATGGCCTCCTGGCGCTTAGTCTCCTGGGAGTCGGGGCGGTCCTGCTCGTCGCTCATGCCCTCAATGATAGGACTCTCAGAGCCCTTGCAAGCGCAACAAGGTGACGGCCTGCCAGAGGATGGAGCCGCCCATGGCCGCCACCAGGAGGCCGCCCAGGCGCAGGAGCCGCTGCTTCCAGGCCTGGCTCAGCTTGGTGGACATGAGCCCCAACCCCAGCAGGAGCGGCATGTTGCCGAGGCCGAAGGCCGCCATCCCGGCGGCGCCCATGCGCCAGGAACCGTAATCCAGGGTCTTGAGCAGCATCATGTAGACGAGGCCGCAGGGGATGAGCCCCCACATCATGCCCAGCAGCAACGGCCCGCCGCCGCTCTTGAGCCCCTTGCCCAGGAGGCCGGAGAGGGCCTTCGGCAGCCGGAACTCCATGAGCGCGTCCGCCCGGCGCCCCAGGAGCATGAAGAGGCCCAGCAGCAGCATGAGGAAGCCGATGGCCAGCTTCACCCAGACCTGCCAGGGCCACGCCTGGGCCGCCACCAGGGCCGCCCCTTCGGGGCGGCAGCATTCGTGCATGTCCTGCAGGGTCTGGAGCCGGGCGAAGCCGCCGACGAATCCGATGGCCGCCCCCAGCGCCGTGTAGGTGGTGACGCGGCCCAGCTGGAAGACGAGGTGCCGTGGCCAGAGCCGTCCGCCTTCGCGCGCCTGGGCCACACCGAAGGCCGCGACGATGGGGCCGCACATGCCCGCGCAGTGGCCGATGGAGCCCAGCAGCCCGGCCACCCACATGACGAGCAGCCAGGGAGCCGCGTGGGGCATGTTCAGCCAGTGCTCGAGCATCCGAAGGCGTCCTGGATCAGAAGGTGTAATGGACGCCCACGGAGGCGAGGAAGCGCGGCTCGATCTGGAGGCCCGTCACATGCTGGTAGATGGGCACCTGCACGAAGGCGTAGATGTGGAACTGGTTGCCCAGGTGGACCGTCACGCCGGGGCTCAGGTAGGCCAGGGTCGCGCCGCTGTTCGCCGTGTCCGCCTCGGACCCGGTCTCGGGCTTTTCCGCGCGCACATTGATCTGGAGCGCGGGCGTCACGCTCCTCCAGCCCGCGTAGCGGACGCCGGCGTTGACGTTGAGCCCGTTGCCGGGGCGGTAGCCGCTCGAGTGGGAGACGGCGACCTGGGCCGAGGCTTGCGCGAAATAGCCCCAGTCCATGGTCATCTCGCCGAACTTGTAGACGCCGAAGATGAGGTCCGTGCTGCCTGTGCCCAGCTGAAGGCCGCGGTCCACCAGCTCGCCGGCCTGCGGCCCCGACGAGAAGGTGTCTCCTGTGCGGCCCGTGGGCAGCTTCACGCCGAACTGGATGCCGGAGGAATGGTCGTCCGAGAAGCCCTGATAGCGGCCCAGGAGCCGGAGATCGCCCAGGCCCGCGCTGCGCGAGCCGGATTCGGCCGTGTCGCCTTCCGCGATGGTCTCGTGGGTGCGGACGAAGGCCGGCGCCATCAGGGTCAGCCCCCAGTTGGCGTTGGGGCTCCAATCCAGGGTCAGCGTCGTGTTGCGGTTGATGGTCTGGCGCTGGACCTCCTGGCTCCCGGGGAAGGTGAGCTTCGAGAGGTCCACGCGTCCAAGGCCGGTCCTCAACTGGTCCTGGTCGAAGTAGTCGAAGCGCAGGTCCAGCCGGAAACCCGCGCCGGACGCGTAGCCCTGGGCGGACCAGTCGGAATTCAGGGTGCAGCCGCAGGCGCCGCACGCGAAGACGGGCGAGGCCGCGAGCGCGAGGAGCAGCAGGGGAAGCCTGGGCAGGGGGTTTCGCATCGGCCTTTGATCTTAAACCGCCTTCGGGGCCGCGTCCCCTGCGGGGATGACCGGATGGTCCGGTTTCTCCGGACCGGCTGTTAAACTGGGGGGCGCCATAAAGCACGGCGGGTCCCTGCACAGCGGCCTTGAGGCCCACCCGCCATAGGAGAACCGATGCCCGTCGCCACCAGTCTTCAAGCTCCCGATTATGTCCAAAACAAGAAGCTGATCGCGTGGGTGGAAGAAATCGCCGAGTTGTGCGAGCCCGCCCGCATCCACTGGTGCGACGGCAGCCAGGAGGAGTACGACGCCCTCTGCGAGCAGATGGTCGAGGCTGGCACCTTCAAGAAGCTGAACCCGGCCAAGCGCCCTGGCTCCTTCCTCGCCCTCAGCGACCCCGGCGACGTGGCCCGCGTGGAGGACCGCACCTTCGTCTGCTCCCGCCACAAGGACGACGCTGGGCCCAACAACAACTGGGTCCACCCCGAGGAGATGAAGGCCAAGCTCCGCGGGCTCTTCCAGGGCTGCATGCGGGGCCGCACGCTCTATGTCGTGCCCTTCAGCATGGGCCCCCTCGGAAGCGAGATCGCGCACATCGGCGTGGAACTGACCGATTCGCCTTATGTCGCCGTGAACATGCGGATCATGACGCGCATGGGCAAGGCCGTGTTCGACGTGCTCGGCGAGGGCGATTTCGTGCCCGCCCTCCACAGCGTCGGCGCGCCGCTCGTGGACGGGCAGCAGGACGCCACCTGGCCTTGCAACCCCGACAACAAGTACATCTGCCACTTCCCCGAGACCCGGGAGATCTGGTCCTTCGGCTCCGGCTACGGCGGCAACGCCCTGCTCGGCAAGAAGTGCTTCGCGCTGCGCATCGCCTCCACCATGGCCCGCGACGAAGGCTGGCTGGCGGAGCACATGCTCATCCTCGGCCTGCAGGAGCCCGGCCAGGACGGCAAGAAGACCTATGTGGCGGCCGCCTTCCCCTCCGCCTGCGGCAAGACCAACTTCGCCATGCTGCAGATGCCCGGCCGTTTCAAGGACTACAAGGTCACGACCGTGGGCGACGACATCGCCTGGATCAAGCCTGGCAAGGACGGCCGCCTCTACGCCATCAACCCCGAGGCCGGCTTCTTCGGCGTGGCGCCCGGCACGAGCATGAAGTCCAACCCCAACGCCATGCTCACCATCACGAAGAACACGATCTTCACCAATGTGGCGCTCACCGCCGACGGCGACGTGTGGTGGGAGGGCATGACGGACGAGGTCCCGGACGGCCTCACGAACTGGCTCGGCAAGCCCCACGACAAGGCCAGCGGCAAGCCCGCCGCCCACCCCAACGCGCGCTTCACGGCCCCCGCCGGGCAGTGCCCCACCATCGACGACAAGTGGGAGGACCCCGCCGGCGTGCCCATCGGCGCCTTCATCTTCGGAGGCCGCCGCGCCACCGCGGTGCCGCTCGTCGTGCAGGCCCACAACTGGAGCTTCGGCGTTTACGCCGCCGCCACCGTCGGCTCCGAGATGACCGCCGCGGCCGCGGGCAAGATCGGCGAGGTGCGCCGCGACCCCTTCGCCATGCTGCCGTTCTGCGGCTACCACATGGGCGACTACTTCAACCATTGGCTCCAGATGGGCCGCGAGATCCCCGACCCCCCGCGCATCTTCATCGTCAACTGGTTCCGCAAGGACGAGAACGGCAAGTTCATGTGGCCCGGCTACGGCGAGAACTTCCGCATCCTCAAGTGGATCGTGGACCGCGTCCACGGCCGCGTGAGCTGCGTGGAGACGCCGCTCGGCTGGGTGCCGAAGAAGGGCGATGTGGACCTGGAGGGCATCCAGGGCTTCGACGCCGCCGCCTGGGACCGCGTCATGGCCGTGGACACGGACGAATGGCGCCGCGAGCTGCTGCTCCACGAGGAGCTCTTCGAGCGGCTCTACGACCGCCTGCCCAAGGAGTTCCTGCCCATGCGCCAGCTCCTGCTCTCCGCCCTCTGGCGCACCCGCGGCCTGAACACCCAGACCTTCAACGCCTAACAGGCTTCGGGTTTTCGGGCATCAGGCTTCGGCCCTCCATGCTGGCCGTGGTGCAGAGCCACGGCTTGCCGGCCTGCATAAAGGCCCGACGCCCGACGCCAGAAGCCTGATGCCCGATAAGCTGGTCTCATGCCCACCGACGCGCCCGGGACCTATTGCCAGAACTGCCTCGCCTGGAACCCGGGCGACCGGGAGACCTGCGTGAAGTGCGGCACGCGGCTCCTCATCCTCCAAGGCGACCAGGCCTGGGAAGAGGAGGAGATGGAAGGCGAAGCCGAGGACCTCGAAGAGCATTTCCTCGAACGCATCACGGGCCTCGAGGAGACCGTGCGGCGCGTGGAGACCTACCTGGAGACCGTCTCCGACCAGCTGGGCAAGCTGGAGCGCGCGGAGATCATGCTGCGCAACGGCCTCATGGCGCTCGTGCAGGAGATGGAACAGCACCGGCAGCTGGACGCCAGGGCCTTCAGCGAGCGATGGGAGTCGCTGGTGGAGGAGAACCTCCACCTCATCGGCGCCCGCGAGCTGTTCACGCGCTACCGCGCGCGCATCCTGCCCATCGCCCGGCCCAAGTCCATGGCCCAGCTCCGCCGCGCGCTCAACGAGACCATGACCTTCCTGGAGGACGGCCAGCTCGCCGAAGCCGCCGAGCGGCTCGCCCTGGCCGTGCAGCAGGACCCCAAGAACTACGAGCTCATCTACACCGCCGCGGCCCTGCTGGAGGCCGCGCAGCGCTTCGAGGACGCCGAGGAGCTGGCCGGGAAGGTCGTCCAGCTGAGCCCCCGCCATTTCGAGGGCTGGATGCTGCTGGCCCGCCTGCTCTGGGAGCTGCCGGACCAGGTGGACCAGGCCATCGAGGCCCTGGAGACCGCCGCCGAAATCCACCCCGAGGACGCCGAGCCCCATCTCATGCTCGCGGAGCTGCTGCAGGAGCAGGACGACCTTCAGGGCGCCCTGGACGCGGCCCTCGCCGCGGTGAGGCGGCGCCGGGACGGCGAGACCTTGCTCCGCCTGGGCCGGGTGCGCCTGGCCCGCGGCGAAGGCGCCGAGGCCGTGCCCGTGCTGAAGGACGCCTCCTCCCATCAACCCGGCGATCTGCCCACCCGCGAATGCCTCGCGGAGGCCTACCTCGCCATGGGCGAGCGCGCGAAGGCCTTCGCGATCCTCCAAGAGCTGCTGGACCAGAACCCCGGCGACCCGGATCTGCTGCTGCTGCTGGATGCCGAGGACCAGCCCCAGCTCCGCTCCGCCCGGGAAGGGAAATCGTCCAGCAAGCAGCTGCTGGACGAAGCCGAGCATTGCCTCGATGAGGGCCTGGACGAGGAGGCGGAGAGCCTCCTGAAACGCGCCCGCCGGAAGGGCGCCAGCCAGCGCCTGGACTG
>DATJFC010000012.1:0-7343 GCA_035495995.1 Holophagaceae bacterium | reverse complement strand
TGGTGCGGGTGACGTCCTCGCGCATGGGGTTTGCACGATGCTACGGCCCTTGCTCCGAATAGCAAAGCGCCCCGGCGGCCGGGGCGCCTAGCCTGCGGATGCTCAGGCCTCAAAAGCAGACGCCCCGGTTTCCCGGGGCGTCCGTTATCTATCTCAAGCTTTAGTCTTCGCGAGCCGCATTCCTCTTCGCCTCCTGCGGAGGCTCAGACCTCAAAAGCGAACGCCCCGGTTTCCCAGGGCGTTCGGGCTTTGTTCGGTGTCTTTAGTCTTCGCGAGCGGCATTCTTGAAGGCGTCGGCCAGCGTCGCCTTCTGGAACGGGTTGGTGGCCTTGGCGGTCTCCACCTCGCCGCGCTCCTGGTCCTGGAGCAGCTGCTTCACGGAGAGGCCGATGCGGCGCTCCACGGGATCCAGCTTCACGATCTTCATCGTGAGCTCCTGGCCGGGCTGGAACTCCTTGGTGATGTCGTCCACGCGGTGGCGGGCGATCTCGGAGATGTGCACCAGGCCCTCGATGCCGTCGCCGAGGTCGACGAAGGCGCCGAAGTCGGTCAGGCGGGCGATCTTGCCGGTGACGGTCGTGCCGACGCTGTGCTTCTCGAAGAACATCTCCCACACGTTGGGCTCGAGGTGCTTGACGCCGAGGCTCATGCGCTGGGCGAGCGGGTCGATGGCGAGCACCTTGGCGGTGACGCTGTCGCCCTTCTTCACGATCTCGCCGGGGTGCTTGATCTTCTTGGTCCAGCTGAAGTCGGAGATGTGGATGAGGCCGTCGACGCCCTCCTCCAGCTCCACGAAGGCGCCGAACTCGGTGATGTTGCGCACCGTGCCGGTGACGGTCATGCCGGGGGTGTACTTCTCGGCGATGGCCATCCAGGGGTTCGGGGTGATCTGCTTCATGCCGAGGCTGATGCGGCGGTTCTCGGAGTCCACCTGGAGGATCTGGGCCTCGACCTGGTCGCCCAGGTTGACCATGCCCTTGGCGGACTTGGCCTTCTTGTTCCAGCTCATCTCGGAGACGTGCACGAGGCCCTCGATGCCGGGCTCCAGCTCCACGAAGGCGCCGTAGTCCGTGATCGAGACGATCTTGCCCTTGACCAGCGCGTTCACGGGGTAGCGCTCCTCGACGGAGAGCCAGGGGTCCGGGAACTTCTGCTTGTAGCCCAGGGAGACGCGCTCGGTGTCCTTGTCGTACTTGAGGACGGCCACTTCGACCTTGTCGCCCACCTGGAACATCTCGGAGGGGTGCGAGAGGCGGCCCCAGGACATGTCGGTGAGGTGCAGCAGGCCGTCCACGCCGCCCAGATCGATGAAGGCGCCGTACTCGGTGATGTTCTTTACCGCGCCCTCGACCAGCTTGCCTTCCTCGAGGCCGGCCAGCGTCTCTTCCTTCATGGAGGCGTTGATCGTCTCCATGAACAGCTTGCGGGAGAGGACGATGTTGCCGCGGCGGCGGTTGACCTTGATGACCTTCATGTCGAAGGACTTGCCGATGAACGGATCCAGGTTGCGGACGGGCTTGGTGTCCACCTGGCTGCCGGGCAGGAAGGCGCGGATGCCGATGTCCACGGCCAGGCCGCCCTTGACCTTCTCCAGCACGGTGCCGTGCACGGTCATGTTGGAACGGAAGGCCTTCTCGACCTCGTCCCAGATCTTCATCTTCTCGGCGCGGTCCTTGGAGAGGCGCACATTGCCGTGCGCGTCCTCCAGGTGCTCGACGAGCACCTCGACGATGTCGCCCGCCGCGACGCCGACCGTGCCGTCAGGGTTGTTGAACTCGTCGATGTTGATGGTGCCGCTGCCCTTGTAGCCGATGTCGACGATGACATCCTTGCCGCGGATCTCCACGACGACGCCGCGGACGACCTGCTCTTCGCGCAGGGCCTGGGTCTCGCCCTGCAGCGCGGCCATGAACTCGTTCCCGGCCTCGCTCTCGTCCCCGATCATGCTCTGGTCGAGCACGGTGATGCGGCCCACCTGCTTGGTGCCGTGGCCTTTGATCTGATCTAGCAGTTTGGACATGAAGTCCACCTCGTTGGTTGCCCCGCCTTCCGGGCAGGGCTGGAATCCCGGGTCACTACCCATTTCTGGGCGCCCGGCAGAACAACCAGTTTGCTACCGGGGGCCAGGAAATCCAAGCGGAAATCAGGTCGGGACAGCCGGAAAGGCCCTTAGGGCCTCGTGGCTCGCCCGGCAGGCTCCGGGCACCTCGATGGCCGCGGGCTCCGGTTCCACGAAGGCCAGGCCGGGCTGTTTGGCGTGGCATCCGGCGCGGATCCGCATCCTCTCCCGGTGGGCCGCGGTCAGTCCGATGCCCGCGAACCGCGCGACGGTTTCCACCGCGCGGGTCATGTCGGGCTCATAGGGGACCAGCAGGCTGCGGGCATCGGTCCGCGCGATGCGGAGCATGATCCTGTAGCAGGTGTCGAGCACCTTGGGCAGGTACGCGTCCGGAGGCAGCTCCGCGAGCTCCGCCTCATCGAGTCCCAGGACCCCAGGCTCGATGAGGCCGCGGATCGCGTGCATGCCGGCTCTCCGCCGCTGGGACCGGATCACGGCCTCTGGCTCGCGGTAGAGCAGGATGAAGGGCGTCTCCGGGTAGAGCGCGCGCAACTCCGCGTGGAATCCCAGGTGCCAGCAGTCGGTCTTGACGATGAGGTGGCGCTCGCTCCCGTGACGCGCCTGCCCGTGCAGCCTCAGAGCCGGCGGGAGAAGGCGGTCCACCGGGATGGAGCGGGCGGGCCCAGGCTGGAAACGGGCCCGGAGCAGCTGGTCGAAGAAGGGCACTTCGGACAGGGTGAGGAAGGCCGGGTCCTCGCCCAGGAGCTGGGTCACCAAGGTGGATCCGCAGCGGGAGACATGGAAGATGAAGGCGGCGGGCTCCAGCGCCGGGACGCCGGCCGCGAGGTGGGGGAGCAGATCCAGATCCGTGGCGACGCGGTGGCGCGCCGAGTTCTCCGGCAGGCTCATGCAGCGCTGGAGCGTCTCTTCGAAGAAAGGCGCCGTGAAGGGCGTGTCGGCCACACAGGTCCAGCGGCAGAGGACCCGATCGCCCTCCTGCCGGAGCCCGGAGGGCACCCATCCCTTCATCTCGTGCGGCATGCCTCCACTTTCTCCGGGCGGAACGGGGCGGTCGAGGGCTCGCAGAGAAGGCGCCGGTCCCCGCCCCTCTTCCTCCGGTCCGGACGCGTGCTCCGGGCCTCTCTCGAAAGGCGCTGCCTGAAGGGCTGGCGAGCTGTCCGAAACACCATGTTCGGCCGCGCTTTTACAGTCACCTCCCAGGTTGAACAAGGCGAGGGCGGCGCGCAGACCGCCCGGCGCGGTCCAACCGCCGAGGTGGACTCCCATGAAAAAACGCTTCATTCCGACGCTCGCCGAGCTGAAGGCCGCGGCTGAAGCCGCCAACGAGCACGCCAAGTAGCTGCCCGATCCCCTGAATCCGGCCCGTCTCGCTGTGGGAGGGGGCCATTGTCTCGTGCCTCACTAAACGAGGTGCGTGTTGGCTCGTCTTCTGGAAGACTCATCAGGGTTCGGGGAGGTTCCATGCGAAGCATCCATTTCGTCCTGGTGGCAGGGCTTCTGGCGGGTCCGGCCCTTTGGGCCGCGCAGCCCGCGGCCAAGGCGCCCGCGGGCGTGGATCTGGCCGGCATGGACCGCTCCGTGAAACCCGGTGACGATTTCGACGCCTTCGCCAACGGCGCGTGGCGGAAGGCCACCGCCATCCCCGATGACCGCTCCAGCACGGGCATTTTCCTCCAGGTCTTCAACCTGGCTGAAAAACGCAATGCCGAGATCATCCGCAAGGCCGGCGCGGAGCATCCCGCCAAGGGCACCGACGCGGCCCGCATCGCCGATTACTACGCGGCCTTCATGGACGAGGCCGGCATCGAGAAGCGCGGCCTCGCGCCGCTGCAGCCGGACCTCGACGCGGTGGCGGGGATCAAGACGCTCGGCGACCTTTCCCGCGTCCTCGGTGGCCAGCTCCGCGCGGATGTGGATCCGGTGAACGCGACGAACTTCCAGACCGAGCACCTCTTCGGCCTCTTCGTCTCCCAGGGGCTCGAGGATCCGGACCATGAGATGGCGTACCTGCTCCAGGGCGGCCTCGGCATGCCCAGCCGCGACTACTACCTCTCCGGCGACAAGGAGATGGCGGGCGCGCGCGACAAGTACCAGGCCTACATCGCCGCGCTGCTGAAGCTGGCCGGCACGCCGGATGCCGACGCGCAGGCCAAGGCCGTCTTCGGCCTCGAGCTGAAGATCGCCCAGGCCCAGGCCAGCCTCGTGGATAGCGAGGATGTGCACAAGGCCGACAACCCCTGGCCCGTGGACCAGTTCTCCGTGAAGGCGCCGGGTCTCGACTGGGCGGCCTACTTCAAGGCCGCCGGCCTCGACGGGCAGAAGGCCATCGACGCCTGGCAGCCGGACGCCATCCGCGCGCTCTCGGCCCTCGCCGCCAGCGAGCCGCTGGAGACCTGGAAGGCGTACCTGCGCTTCCACACGCTGAACGAGAACACGGGCCTGCTCCCGAAGGCCTTCGCGGATCTCGGCTTCGACTTCTACGGCCGCGAGCTGCAGGGCGTCCTGAAGCGCCGCGAGCGCAGCAAGATCGCCATCGGCGCGGTGAACGGCGCCCTGGGCGACGCCGTCGGCCAGATCTACGTGAAGCGCTACTTCCCGGCCTCGTCCAAACGGCAGGTGCAGGACATGGTGAAGAACATCATGGCGGCCTTCGGCGAGGGCGTGGACAAGCTGGACTGGATGACGCCGGCCACCAAGGCCAAGGCGAAGGCCAAGATCACGACGCTCCGCGTGGGCGTGGGCTATCCCGAGACCTGGCGGAATTATTCCTCGCTGGAGATCCGCCCCGACGACGCGCTCGGCAACCAGCGGCGCGCCGGGCTCTTCGAATACCGCTTCCAGCTCGCGAAGCTCGGCGAGCCCGTGGACCGCGGCGAGTGGTGGATGACGCCCCAGACCGTGAACGCCGTGAACCTGCCCCTGCAGAACGCGCTCAACTTCCCCGCGGCGATCCTGGAGGCGCCCTTCTTCGACCCGAAGGCCGACCCGGCCTGCAACTACGGCTCCATCGGCGCCGTCATCGGCCACGAGATCAGCCACAGCTTCGACAACACCGGCGCCGAGTTCGACGCCGAGGGCCGCATGGCGAACTGGTGGACGCCGGCGGACGAGGCTCACTTCAAGGCCGCGGGCCAGCGGCTCGTGGAGCAGTACGGCGCCTACGAGGCCCTGCCGGGCCTGCACCTGAACGGCCAACAGACCCTGGGCGAGAACATCGCGGATGTCAGCGGCCTCACCATCGCTTACATCGCCTACAGGAAATCGCTCGGCGGCAAGCCCGCGCCGGTGATCGGCGGCCTCACGGGCGACCAGCGCTTCTTCCTCGCCTTCGCCCAGTCCTGGCGCGAGAAGACCCGCGACGCGGCCCTGCGCGCCCAGGTCGTCGGCGATGGCCACGCGCCCGGCAATTTCCGCGCCCAGACCGTGCGCAACCTCGACGCCTGGTACGACGCCTTCCTGCCCAAGCCCGGTGAGAAGCTCTACCTCGCTCCCAAGGACCGCGTGAAGATCTGGTAGCCGGCCGGCCCGACCTTACGATCTCTTTGCCAGGCCGGGGTCCGGCTTGCCATGATCGGAGGACGCTTCTGCGTCCAGATGGTTTCCGGAAGGTCCTCGCCATGCGCCCAGCCCTGCTCGTCATCACCTCCAGCCGTTCCGGAAGCTCATCGCTGGCGGGGGTCATGAGCATGCTCGGCGCGGCCCTGCCCGCGACGCTGCTGGGCGCGGGCCCGGGGAACCAGCGCGGGCATTTCGAGCCCCAGCTCCTGCTGGAGATCAACGACGAAGTGCTCGCCGTCCATGGCGCGACCTATTGGGACCCCGTCATGGTCCCCGCGGCCTGGTTCGGGAGCGAGGAGGCGGAAGGCTTCATCCAGCGCATCGCGGCGACGATCACGGAGGAGTACCGGAACGCGGATCTGCCGGTGATCAAGGATCCGCGCCTGTGCCGCGTCGCGCCGCTCTATGTGGAGGCTCTGCGCCGCCTCGGCTACGAGCCGATGGCCGTGCTCCCCTTGCGGCATCCCGGAGAGTCGGCAGGCTCGCTCTCCCACCGGGACGGAACGCCCTCCGAGACCGCCGAGCTGCTCCAGGTCAAGGAGCTGCTCGGCGCCGACCGGTTCAGCCGCGGCCTCAGGCGGGTCTGGACCCGCTACGACGACCTGCTCCAAGATTGGCGCGGCACCATGGAGCGGGTCGCCTCGGGGCTGGGTTTCACCTGGCCCGTCCCCCTGGACCAGGCGGCGGCGGAGGTGGAGGGGTTCCTGGCGCCGGGCCTGCGGCGCTTCGATGCCGCCGCGTCCCATGCGGGAGCCGGCAGCCTCGCCATCCGGATATGGGAAGCGCTGCAAGCCGGAGTCGCGGGAGATGAAGCCTCCGCCCGCGCGGAGCTCGACGCGGTGCGGGCGGTCACGGACGAGCTGGACAGGCTCAGCGGGCCTTGGCAGACCAGCCTGCTCCTCCGCGCGGCGGCCTCGAGCGAGGAAGCCGCCGCCCACGGGCGGCACCTCAAGCGCATCCGGCGGTCCGTGTACTGGAAGCTGACGGGCCCGCTGCGCCTGATCGGCCGAGGGTTGGGCCAGCGCCCGCTCTGAGTCGCGCCGCTAGCCGATGGAGGCGATGAGGTCCGCCACCCGGGCGCTGTTCATCAGGAAGGTGTGCAGCGCCGGGAGCGGGTGCAGGGCCGCGCCCTCGAGCCGCGCTTCTGAAAGGGCCACGACGCCGTCGTTGGGCTCTTGCCCGAAGGGGCCCTTCGGATGGCGCGGCCCCGCGACTCCCGCGATGACGGTGGTGGGGAGTTCCAGCGCGCGGATCGCCTCCACGCGCCCGGCGTCCGCCAGCAACTGGCCGCTGTCACCGGTCAGCAGGCGGTAGAGCGGCGAATGCCTGAGCCGTTTCGCCAGATGCGAGGCGTGGTTGGGCGTGCCGAGCAGGAAGAGGTGGGCCGGCCTCGGAGCCGCGTCTGGCAGGCGGGAGATGGCTTCGCGCAACAGAAGACCGCCCAGCGAATGGCCGACGGCGACATAGCCCGCGGGTTGCAGGGCCAAGCGTTCCGACAGCCTCGCCGCGATGCCGTCGAAGGATGCGGATCCGGCGAAGTAGCCGAAGACTTCGCAGTCCAGGCCCCGGCGCCTGAGCCGCGCCGCCAGCAGCAGCATGGACACCGGCGTGCGCCCCATGCCGTGCACCAGCACGGCGCGCTTGCGCGGGGAGCTCATACCGAGATGACCACCAGTTCCGGATCGATCTCCTTCTGGACGAGCCC
>DATJFC010000011.1:0-12874 GCA_035495995.1 Holophagaceae bacterium | reverse complement strand
TAGGTGATCTTGCCCTTGATCAATCCCGACGTGTTCGGTGCCGCAGGGTTGTCTTTGCCGGCGCATCCCGCCATGAACAGAAGGCCGAGGGCCGCGGCGGAAGCCGCGATCCGGGACCGGAGAGACAGGGCTGGGGCCATGCGGACCTCGAAAAGCGTAAGCCATCAGGCTATCACGGGGATGGCATGCTTCCGAGATCGGAAAGGTGCCCGAGGCCTTGTCCGGCGCGGTTCAGTCGCTGGAGGGGTCGGCGCCGCCGTTCCGGGCGGCCAGGTCGCCGGGGATCTCTTCCGTGTCGTCGAGGACGGGCAGCGGGTTCTGCTGGACCCCGTTGATGCGCAGCTCGAAGTGGAGGTGGGGGCCCGTGGCGTTGCCCGCGCGGCCCACTTCCGCGATCTTGTCGCCGCGGTGGACGATGTCCCCTTCGTGCACAAGCGTCACGGACTCGTGCCCGTACACGGTCGAGACCCCGTTGCCGTGGTCGATGGTCACCAGGTTGCCGTACCCGCGCGCTTTGCCGGCGTAGACGATGACGCCGTCGAGCGCCGCGTAGATGTCCGTGTGCATGGGCGCGGGCAGGTCGATGCCCTTGTGGCGGCCGTGGTAGCGGATGCGCTTCTTCCGGCGGTTCTTCACGCGGATGACGCGCGTGCGCATGCGGGGGCCCCAGTAGGAGCTGATGGAGCGGGTCTCCACGGGCCAGAGCAGATCCAGATGGTCTGGATCCGCGGCCTGGAAAGGCAGGACGGGCGGCGCGCCGGGTTCCCCGCTGGGGAGGAGGCTCGCCTCGCGGGGCAAAACGGGCGCTCCGGCGGGGATGGCGGGAAGGGCGCCCAGGCCGTCGGGGCTTGCGTCCTGCGTCCCGGCAGAAGGCGGCGGAGCGGCGGTGGCCACCGCGGAGGTCCCATCGCCGGATGCTCCCTGGGGCAGCCGCAGGGCGGTGCCCGCGCGGATGCGCCGAGGGTTCAGGCCGGGATTGGCGTCCAGGAGATCCTGCACGGAGAGGCCGTGGGCCTTGGCGAGGCCGAAGAGGGTCTGCCCCTTGGCCAGGGTGGCGGAACCTTCTCCGGAAGTCGGTTCGCCCTCAGGCTGGCGGACAGCGACGCGCGCGGGCATCGCGGCGAGGCGCAGCTTCGTGCCCAGGGAGAGCCGGGCCAGGTCCCGGCCGGGATTCAGCCGCTGGAGTTCCGGCAGGCTGAGGCCGTTGGCGGCGGCGATCTTGCCAGCCGTCTCGCCCTTCCGGACCACGTGGACCCCGGCGGGCGCGCTGGCGCTCCGGTGGTGCCGGGGGTGGTGCGGGCCCGCCATGGCGGGCATCGCGACGAGCATGAGCGTCAATAGCGCATGGCGCATGGTGTCTCCCGGATTGCGGCGGACGAATGAATCGTCCAGGACCTGTTTCGCTAGGCCTCCTGGGGGACGGGCCCCCACCCTCGACCGTTTGACCCGATGGGCCAGCTAATAGCCTACCGGGGCCCGGACAACCTGAAAACGCGAATCTTTTCCAATTAGACCTCCCATGGGCAGCCCTTCCAAGCCCGGGTGACGACGCCTCGACGCCCCCCTTCCTTGAGCAAGAGCCGCACCGGCCCGAGATCCATCGCCTGGGAAACCGCCTTGAGCATGTCGTAGAGGGCCAGGAGGCCCGCCGAAACGCCTGCCAAGGCCTCCATCTCGACGCCGGTCTTCGACTCGCAACGCACCTCCACCCGCAGCCAAGCCTGGCGCGGGGCCGGATCGAACACATGCGCCACCTCGACGCCGTCCACGGCCAGCGGGTGCGCGAGCGGGATGAGGTCCGCGGCCCGCTTCACGCCTTGGATGGCGGCGATGCGGACCACGGCCCATGGGTCGCCCTTCTTGAGGCTGGAGGCTGGAGACCGGAGGCTGGAGGCCAGGGCCTCGGCGGCGGCTTCGTCCAGCTGGAGGAGGCCCGCCGCCACGGCGCGTCGCGCCGTCACGGGCTTGGCGCCCACGTCCACCATGCGGGGCAGGCCTTCGGGGTCCAGGTGGGTCAGGTCGTTGGGCATGGTTCGCTCCATGCGAGAAGAATGTCGCGCAGGGCCGCCGTGTCGGGCGCGTAGGCGCGGGGGCCGCAGGCGGCGAGCTGAGGCTCGCTGTAGAAACCGTGGCCCACGGCCAGGCTGGGCACGCCCGCGGCCCGCGCCATGTCCAGGTCGAAGGGCGTGTCGCCGACCATGAGCAGCTCTTCCGCGGCAAGGCCCGTCATCTTGAGGATGAGGTCGAGGCTTTCGGGATGCGGCTTCCCGTCGGTGACTTCATCGGGCGTGACGATAGGGTCGAAGAAGCCCGTCCAGCCGAAGCCTTCCAGCTGGCGGAGCAGGGGCACGCGGCGCTTGGAGGTGGCGATGGCCATGGCCTGGCCGCGGGCGCGAAGCTCATGGAGCAGTTCGTCAACGCCTTCGAAGGGCCGCATCAGGTGCTCGTGATCCGCGTGGCCGAAGCTGCGGTAGGCCTTGAGCACGGTGGCCTCGTCGAGGCCGATCGGCGAAAAGGTCCGGCGGATGCCCTCCTCCACCGGCAGGCCCACATAGGTCAGCCACTCGGCCATGACGGATCGCGGCTGCCCCAGCGCGTCCAGCGCGTGCGCCATGCCCGCCTCGATGAGCGGGCGGCTGTCCGCCAGCGTGCCGTCGAAATCCCAGACGATGAGTTTCATGCGCTTTGCCCTTCCCGGAACACGCCTTCCCACTTCGCCACGACGATGCTCGCGAGGCCGTTGCCGAGGACATTGGTGAGGGTGCGGGCCATGTCCATGATGGCGTCCACGGCCAGGAGCATGGCGATGCCGGCTTCGCCGGGGAGGCCGAAGGAGCCGCATGTGCCGGCGATGATGACGAGGGTGCCGCGCGGCACGCCGGCCACGCCCTTGCTCGTGAGCATGAAGGTGAGCAGCATCGCCACCTGCTGCCAGAGGGTCATCGGCACGCCCGCCGCCTGGGCGATGGTGAGCCCGGCGAGCACGAGGTAGAGCGTCGAGCCGTCCAGGTTGAAGCTGTAGCCGGCCGGGATGACGAAGCCCGCCACGCGCTCGGGCACGCCGAACTTGACGGTCTCCTCCAGCAGCTTGGGCAGCGCGGCCTCGCTGCTGGCGGTGGAGAAGGCGATGGTGGCGGGCTCGCGCACGGCGCGGAAGTAATCGAGCACCTTGACCTTGCAGAGCTTCATCACGGGGATGAAGACGAGCAGCACGAGCAGGAGGAGGGCGCCGTAGAGGCTGCCCACCAGCAGGGCGTACTGCTTGAGCAGGTGGAAGACAGCGGGCCAGCCCTTGATGAGTTCCCCGTCCACCATCTGCCCCGCCGCCATGCCGCTCATGCTCGCGGCCATGGCGCCGAAGACGCCGAGGGGCGTCAGCAGCATCACCATGTCCGTGTATTTGAACATCACTTGCGAGAAGCTGTCGAAGAAGCGCAGCACGGGCTCGCCCTTGCCTTCCGGCACGCGGATGAGGGCCATGGCGAAGAGGGTGGCGAAGATCACGACGGGCAGGATGTCGCCCTCCGCCGCGGCCTTCACGACATTGGAGGGGAACAGGTGCAGCAGCGTCTCCCATCCGCTCTTCACCGCCGCGGGCGCGGCGCCGTGGGTGGCGAGGTCCAGGTGCATGCCCGCCCCTGGCTTCACGAGGTTCGCCACGGCGAGGCCGATGACGAGCGCGAAGGTGGTGACGATCTCGAAGTAGAGCAGGGCCTTCACGCCCATGCGGCCCACGGCCTTGATATCGCCCGTGCGGGCGATGCCCACCACCAGCGTGCTGAAGATGAGGGGCACGATGAGGCTCTTGATGAGGGCGATGAAGGCCGCGGCCAGGAAGTGGAAGAGCTGGTAGGCCGTGCCGTGCTGGTCCTGGGGCAGGCAGCCGCCGCAGAGCACGCCCAGGATGAGCCCGGTGAAGATCCATGCGGTGCTCGAGCGCCACCAGGGCTTGCGTGCGTCCATGCGGTGCCTCAGGAAGAAGGGCCAGTCTCCCATGGGGCCGCGGCGCGGCGATACTGAGGGGATGCGTTGCCAGCACTGCTCCCACGACCTGCCCGCGGAGGCCCGCTTCTGTCCGGGCTGCGGCCGCCCGGCCCCCGCCCCGGCGGAGGCGAAGCCCCAAGACATCTCCATCACCGCCGAAGGCGTGCGCCCCGGCGTCTGGAACTGGACCCTCCTCGCCCTACTGGCGGGGGAGCGGCTCATCGCCTGGAAGGCTTTCCCGCTCGCGGACGCCGCGCCCTGGGAGCGCGTCTTCCTGTACGGCTGGGGCTGGGGCCTGGCGGCCCTCGCCGGGCCCGCGCTGGGATTGCGCTGGCGCGCGGGCGGCTGGCTGGCCTTCCTCTCCGGATTCGCGCTCATCGCCCGCAGCTGCGTGCCCCTCCTGGGGGAGGATCCGGCCTCCTGGGCCGTCGTCACGCTGATGGTGGCGAGCGCGACGCTGTCCTTCGCCTTCCTCTACGAGCAGAGCTTCTGGCCCCATCTCCCGAGCCCGCTGGGAGGAAACAGCGACGATCCAGATGATCCAAGGCCGGGGCAGGCCTAGTAGTAGAATGAGGGTTCGGGCCCCCGGCCCTGGAGGTGGGATGAACGCAACCGGCACGCGCCGTTGGAACCGCTTGAACACCATCTTCCTGACGGGAACGCTGGTCGCCGCGCTCATCGCCGTCCCCCTGCACCTGGTCTTCAATGGCTTCCGCTGGTCCGAATGGATCACCAGCGCCGCCATGGTGTTCGGCATCGGAACCGCCATCAGCGCGGGCTACCACCGCCTCTTCTCCCACCGCGCCTTCAAGGCCAGCTGGCCCGTGCGGTTCCTCCTGCTCTTCTTCGGCTCCGCCTCCTTCGAGAATTCGGCCCTGAAGTGGGCCAGCGACCATCGCCTGCACCACCACCACGTGGACGATCTGCAGAAAGACCCCTACGCCATCGGCAAGGGCTTCTGGTACGCGCACTGGACCTGGGTGATGGAGGAGCGGGCTCTGCCGCTCCAAGGCGTCGCGGATCTGGAGCGGGATCCCCTCCTGCGCTGGCAGCACAAGCACCACTTCCTCATCGGCGCCGTGGCCGCCACCATCCCGCTCTGGATCGGCCTCGCCCTCGGCGACTTCTGGGGCTTCCTCATCGTGGCGCTGCTGCTGCGCATCGTGCTGACGCACCACACGACCTTCCTCATCAATTCAGCCGCCCACCTCTTCGGCAGCCGCCCCTACAGCGAGGCCAGCAGCGCCCGCGACAACTGGGTGCTGGCGCCGCTGACCTACGGCGAGGGCTACCACAACTTCCACCACACCTGGCAATGGGACTACCGCAACGGGCACCGCTGGTACCACTGGGACAGCACCAAGTGGATCCTCAACAGCCTGCGCTGGACGGGGCTGGTCCGCGGCTTCCGCAGCGTGCCCGCCTCCGCCATCCAGCGCGCGCGGCTGGAGGTCGAGGCGCTGAAGCTGCGCCGGCGCCTCGAATCCCAGCCCGAGGCCGTCGCCCATCCGCTCCAGGAGCGTCTCGCCCAGGCCCGCCTCCAGCTGGATCTGTCGCTCGCGGCCCTGCACGAATGCCGCGAAGGCCTCAAGGCCAAGCGCGCCGAATGGCGCGCGGAGTGGAAGGCCAAGGGGCTCGCCCGCAAGGCCCGCAAGCAGGAGCGCGCCGAGGCCTGGCGCCTGGCCCGCGCGGAGTGGAAGGCCGTGCTGGCCCACCACCGCGAGCAGCTGCGCGAAGCCTGGACCGAGTGGAGGGCGGCGCGCAGCGCGGCCCTCGTCTACGCCTGATCCAAGCGGTCCTCAGGGGCTGGTGACCGCGCCCTTGGGCTGGTTGCCGTTCAACTGCCCGCCCACGATGAGCACCTTGCCGGATAGCGGGCCGGAGCCGAGCAGCGTGGCGCTGGCGCCCGAGCGGGGCTGGTCCAGCCCGCCGGCGAAGCTGAAGGTGCCTGCCGCGGGATCGTAGAGTTCCGCGCTGCCGAGGACGATGTAGCTGCCGCCGTCGCCGCCCGTCAGCAGCACCTTGCCGTTCGCGAGCCGGGTGGCGGTCTGCTTGTTTCGCGCGTACTGGAGCGGGCCGGTGGTCGGTTGGAAGCTGCCGCCCGCGGCCGGGCTGAAGATCTCCGCGCCGCTCAGGGCGCCGCCGCTGTAGCCGCCAGCGATGAGCACGGTGCCGTCCTGGAGCAGAGTGGCGCTGGCCTCGATGCGCGAGGAAGCCATGCTGCCGGTGGTGAGCGTGAAGGTGTTGGCGACGGGATCGTAGATTTCCGCCGAGGCCAGGTAGCCGTCCGTGTAGTTGTAGCCGCCTGCGATGAGCACGCGGTGGTCGGCTAGCTCGGCCATGCTGAAGTCGCCGCGGGCGACATTCATGGCGGCGCCGAGGGGGGCGAAGGTCCCCGTGGCGGGATCGAAGAGTTCGGCGGTGGCCCAGGCCTGGGCGCCCTGGCCGCTGGGGCCGTAGGGCGGCGGGCCGTTGTAGCCGCCCACGACGAGCACCTTGCCTGCGTTGGGGCCGGTGCTCAGCAGGAGCTGGCCGTGGCTGCGGCGGTTCGACCCCATGTCGCCCGTCGTGGGCGTCACGGTGCCCGCGCCGACATCCACCACCAGCGCGCTGGTGAAGGCGGTGTCGTAGGCCTCGTCGCCACCGGTGACGAGCACATGGGTGGCGTCCAGCGCGGTGGCCCGGGCGTTGGGGCGCGAGGCGGGAAGGTCGTTCGCGAGGCTCGTGAAGGTGCTGGTCGCCGGATCGAAGAGCTCGGGCGTGTTGGCGCCGGCGCCACCCTGGCCCACGATGCCGCCCACGAGCAGGATGCGCCCGTCGCTGAGCGTCACGGCCTGGTGGAAGACGCGCGTGCTGACCGGCGTCGAGGCGACCGCCGCGAAGGCGGGGCCTGCGGGCGGCGACGCCACATTCACGGTCAAGGTCGCGCTCTGGCTGGGGTCGGCGACGCTGGTGGCGATCACATGATAGGTGGCGGCTCCTGACGGGACGAGCAGCGCGTCGTACCAGGCTACGGGCACCACGGAGCCGGCGCCCTCCTGCACCGTCCAGGTGACGCTCGGGTCAATGCCGCTGGGGCTCACGCCGGAATAGAAGGTGGCCGCGTCGAGACTCGTGATGGAAGCCGGATTGGGGCTGCCGTAGATGGCGACGGACACGGCGCTGGCCACGGTGACGAGCGCCGTCGCGGTGTCGCCCGTGGGCGTGTAGGTGGCCGTGAGGTGGTAGGTGCCCACGGTGCTGCCCGCGGTGTAGAGGTTTCCGATGAAGGTCCCGGCCGTGGCGCCTTCGGTGAAGGCCCAGGTGACCGCCGTGGTTGGCGCGCCGTTGTAGACGGCGGTGAAGGCCTGGGTGGCGCTGGGCGCCAGCGAGAGTGTGGTGGGATTGATGGCGAAGCCCGTGGCGGTGACGGTGGCGACGCAGGTTCCGGTGGCGCTGCCGTCGGCCACGCTGGTGGCCGTCACGGTGTAGGTGCCGGGCGTGGCCGGCGCGGTGAAGGTAGCCGTGCTCGCGCCGGTGGGAAGCACGGAGCCGCCATCGGCGCTCCAGGTGACGGAGGGATCGGCCGCGCCGGTCACAGCGGCGCTGAGGTTCAGCGTCGCTCCCGTCCCGAGGGTCTTGCTCAAGGGGGTGACGGAGACCCCCACCGGGTTCACCGCCACCGTCGTGGAGGCCGTCGCCGTGTCGCCCGCGGCGTTGACGACTGTGAGCGTGTAGGTGGTGGCCGTCGTGAGCGGGCCGGTCGAGACGCCCGCGCCGCTGGTGACAGGGCCGATGCCCTGGTCGATGGCGGCGCCGACGCCGGTGAAGAGGGGCGTCAGCGTGGCGGCCGCGCCGCGATCCACCGGATCGGGCGTGGCGCTGAGGCTGGCGGTGGGCAGGGCCACGATGGTCACCGTCGCGCTGCCGGAGGCGCTGGGATCGGCGGCGCTGGTGGCGGTGACGGTCACGGCGCCGGCGGGCACGGAGGCCGGCGCGGTGTAGACGCCGCCGGCCGTGATGCTGCCGCCGCCCGTGACGGACCAGGTGACCGAGCTGTCCACGGCGCCCGTGACGGTGGCCGTGAAGGTGGCGCTCTTGCCGACGCTCAGCACTTTCGCGAGGGGGTTGGGCGCGACGACGACGGGTTCCTGCGCGTAGGCCACGGCGGCGGCGGTGGCTTTGCCGATCTTCACCGTGAAGGTCTGGGAGGCGGGCGCGGGCAGGTAGTTGAGGGTGGCCGACGCGACGGCATCCGCCGTGAGCGTGTAGCTGCCGGGTTTCGCGTGGAGGTTGCCGAAGGCCGTGGCCGTGGAGTCCAGGTGGTAGCCGCCAGGCCCCGACACGTGGAGGCTCGGATTCACCGCGCCGGGCAGGCCCGTCACCGTCACGCCGAAGGCGCCGGTGGTCGGCGCGGGCGCGGAGCTGGACCCTCCCCCGCCGCCGCAGGAGAGAAGCAGGCCGAAGGACAGGCTTGAAAGGAGGAGCGCGGCGCGGCAGGACATGGGGACCCCGGGATTCCAGTGTGGAAGAAGCATGCGAAGCCCGCCCATCAAGTGATGTGAAAAATACCGCCAAGGAACCGCGGGGGTCGGGCGCAGACCGGCGGGCCGGCCCTAGAAGCTGTCCATGGGATACTTGATGGTTCTGCTCAAGGAGCGCCCATGGCCAACTTCGACCTCATCGTCATCGGCTCCGGCCCCGGCGGCTACATCGCGGCCGTGCGCGCGGGGCAGCTGGGCCTGTCGGCGGCCATCGTGGAGAAGGACCCGGCCGGGCTCGGCGGCACCTGCCTCCGCCGCGGCTGCATCCCCGCCAAGACCTGGCTGGAGAGCGCGCACCGCTTCGAGCAGATGCAGGACGCGGCCGAGTACGGCATCGACGGCGTGGACCCGAAGAGCCTGCGCGCCAACCTGGATGCCATCGTCAAGCGCAAGAACCGCATCGTCCTGAAGAACGGCAAGGGCATCGAGTACCTCATGAAGAAGAACAAGGTGCAGGTGCTCAAGGGCTTCGGCAAGCTCCTGGGCGGCGGCCGCGTGGAAGTGAAGGGCGACGCCGGCGCGGAGGTCCACACCGCGAAGAAGATCGTCCTCGCCACCGGCTCCGTGCCCCGCGACCTGCCGGGCCTGGAGGCGGACGGGAAGCGCGTGCTCAATTCCGACCACCTGCTCGACATGGCCGAGCTGCCTTCGCACCTCGTCATCCTGGGCGGCGGCGCCATCGGCGTGGAGTTCGCGTCCGTCTTCGCGCGCCTGGGCTCCAAGGTGACGCTCGTGGAGCTCATGGACCAGCTGCTGCCCGTCGAGGACGAGGCCATCGGCGCGGAGCTGGAGAAGATCCTCGCCAAGTCCTACAAGATGGACATCCGCACCAAGACCAAGATCGCGAAGCTGGACCGCTCGGCGGACAAGGTCGTCTGCCATCTGGAGGGCGCCAAGCCCGGGGCCATCGAGGCCAGCCATGTCCTCATCGCCGTGGGCCGCGGACCGGTGACGGCGGGGCTCGGCCTCGAGTCCACCAAGGCGGCCGTGGACAAGGGCTTCGTGGGCGTGGACAAGTTCATGCAGAGCGCCGAGCCGGGCCTCTACGCCATCGGCGACATCGTGAAGACGCCCATGCTCGCCCATGTGGCCAGCGACGAGGGCATCGTCGCCGTGGAGCACGCGGCCCAGAGCCTCGGCCAGGATGTCCATCCCCACCCCATCAACTACGACCGCGTCCCAGGCTGCACCTACTGCGATCCCGAGGTTGGCAGCATCGGCCTCACGGAGAAGAAGGCCAAGGAGCTGGGCTACGAGGTGGCCACCGGCACCTTCCCCTTCATGCCCATGGCGAAGGCCAACATCGTCGGCGAGCCCCACGGCTTCATCAAGATCGTCTCGGAGAAGAAGTACGGCGAGATCCTCGGCATCCACATCATCGGCCCCAAGGCCACGGAGCTCGTCGCCTCCAGCGTCGCGCTGCTGGCGGGCGAGATGACGGTGGAAGCCCTCATCGCCACCATGTACCCGCACCCCACGCTCAACGAGGTCTTCCCCGAGGCGGCCCGCGCCGTGCAAGGCCGCGCGCTGAACATGTAGCGTGCGGCTCCGCGCCCTTCTTTTCTTGGCCTGCGCCGCGCTCTCGGCGCAGGTGCAGGGCCACCTCCATTTCGAGGCGCCCGGCCGGGCGCCCATCGTGCTGGACCTGGTGGACGGCGGCCATCCGGCCTTCCTCGCCATCCCCCATCAGCGGGGCGTGGCGGACGGCGAGGCCGTGCGGCTCTTCGTGCTCACGCACACGGGCCCGGAGGGCTCGGTGCTGCCGCCATCGGTGGAGGCCAAGCCTCTGCCCGCCAAGGCGCCCGCGGCCTGGAAGGTGGACCACAACGGCGGCCGCGCGCAGCTCATCACCAGCTACGCCACCTTCTGGCGCTACACGCCGGGGCTCGTGATGCCGGTGCGGTTCAAGCTGGGCCCGGTGGAATGGCGCTTGATCGGAGCGGACCTGCCGCCGAAGATGCTCGTGTCGAACGAGGAGGATTGAGATGGCCTTGTTCCGCCGCACCGGACGCATGCAGCGCTGGCTCGACTGGTACGCGGGCGACCACCGGAACCCCGTCAACCACTTGATCCATGTCCTCTGCATCCCGCTCATCGTCTTCAGCGCCATGGGCCTGCTGGGCCTCATCCCGCCCACCTTCCCCGTCTTCGGCGTGCCCTTCGGATGGCCCGAGCTGGGCCTCGCGGCGCTCGTGGGCTTCTACGCCCAGCACGACCTCAAGCTCGCCCTGCTGGCCGCGCCCTTCGGCGCCGCCATGGCGGTGCTGGCGCGGCACCTGCCCTGGGGGGTCCACGCGGGGATCTTCGCCGCGGCCTGGATCGCGCAGTTCATCGGGCACGGCGTCTACGAGAAGAACCGGCCCAGCCTCATGGCGAACCTGATGTCGCTCTTCATCGCGCCGGCCTTCCTGCTGGACGGGCTGCTGCCCAAGGGCAAGCCCTAAGGGCCGTTGGTCCCGTCCGCGTCGCCGGTGTCGCCGTGCTCGCGGCCGGCGAGGAGCCGCTCCCGGAGCTTCTCCGGCAGCTTCTTCTTCACCTTGTCCTTCTCCAGCATCTCCTTGTAGGCCGCGTTCGTGAGCAGGTCCTTGGCGCTGGCGCCGCGGAAGCGCGACTCCGTGAGCGTCTCGCCGAAGGCGATGACCCGGTCCCGCTGGTAGAGGCAGACGAGCTTCACCGCGTAGGCGTCCGGATCCACCGGCATGTCCTTGGGCGTGGCGTCGATGACCGCCTGCGCGAGCTTCTGCGCGTCCTCGGGATGCCCCTTCGCGGCGATCTTCGCGGCCTCCTCGAGGGCCACGTCGTTCACGTGCATGTTGGTGGTCGTGGGCGCGACGACCTTGATCTCGCCGCTCTTGCGCAACATGAGGAAGGCCGCGCCGGCGAGCAGGAGGGCGCCTCCGGCGATGATCCAGGGGATCCCGCGCCGGGCGGGGACGCGGTGGCCCCCCGTGGTGATGGCGTCCTCCGCCACGCGCCGTCCTGCCGTCGTCGTCGCGCGGTCCGCCAGGTCGGCGGCGGCCTGCCTCGAAAGCGCGGTGGTGGCGAGGGCGTCCTCCGGAAGGCGCCAGGCGGGGTCTTTCGCGGCGCGCAGCCAGCGCGCCAGCTCGCCCGCGCTGCCGGGCAGGCGCTGGGCCGGATCCTTGTTCAAGAGGCCCGCGACCAGGTCCGCCACCGCCGGGCTGAGGCCCTCGAACCTCGCGGGATCGAGGCGCCGCGGCGGATCGTTCATGATCCCGTAGACGACGGCGCCCGTGGTGGAGCCCCCGAAGGGGCGCTCGCCGGCCAGGGCCTCGTGCAGCATGACGCCGACGGAGAAGAGGTCCGTCAGCGGACTCGCCTCGCCGGTGCGCAGGTATTCCGGCGCCATGTAGGCGAGGGTTCCGACCACCTGCCCCGTCTGCGTCGCGGCCGCGCCGGTGGCCTTGGCGACGCCGAAGTCCATGAGCTTGGCGTTCAGCTCGCCATCCTCGCGGGTGACCATCACGTTGGACGGCTTGATGTCGCGGTGGAGGATGCCGGCCTTGTGCGCCTGCTGGAGCCCTTCGCAGATCTGGGCCACCGCCTCCAGGGTCTGCGCGGGCGAGAGGGCCCGCTCCGCGAGGAGCCCGGCGAAATCCTCGCCGTCGACGAACTCCATCGCGAGGAACAGCAGGCCCTGCTCCTCGCCGAACTCGTAGACGGTGACGATGTGGGGATGGCTCAGGATGCCCGCGGCCTTCGCCTCGCGCTGGAACCGGGTCTTGAGCTCGCCGCCCGGATCGAGCCCCGCCAGGGCCGGGCGGATCACCTTGAGCGCCACCTGGCGCCCGATGACGCTGTCCATGGCGAGGTAGACCTCGCCCATGGCGCCGTGGCCGAGGGCGCGGAGGATGTCGAACTTGCCGATGCGGTCGGGCATGGATGCAGGCTAACAGCGCGCGCAGAAGTGGGGAGGCGCGGGCAGCGCCGCGAGGGAGCGGAAGGCGGACTCCCAGGCCGCGGCCGGCCCGCGGAAGGCCGCGGCCTCCGGCGTGAGCCCCCGCAGCGCGTGCAGGCCGGAAGGATCCTCCGGCAGGGGCAGCAGGGGGATGGGCTGTCCGAGGGCGCGGCGGAGAGCGGCCCGCAGCGCCTCCATCAGCGGGTGCCCGACGGCGAGACGCAGGGGCTGGACCACGACGCGCGCGCCCTCGGGCGCGGGGACATCGGGCCAGAGCAGGGTTTCCGGCTGGAGGAAGGTCCGCTGGAAGCGCGCTTCGCTCCAGCCTTCGAGGAAAGCCCTCAACTCGGCCATGTCCAGCGGCCCCAGAGGCGCGGCTTCGAGTCCGGCGGGCGAGGCGAGGCGGCCCGGCAGGCGTTTGGCGAGCATGGGCTTGTCTTCCAGCCAGGGC
>DATJFC010000010.1:0-4251 GCA_035495995.1 Holophagaceae bacterium | reverse complement strand
ACTCACCCGTCTGCCATGCACCCTTGCGGGCACATCCGACTTGCATGTGTTAGGCACGCCGCCAGCGTTCATTCTGAGCCAGGATCAAACTCTCATGTTCAATCCATTCAGAACGATCCATCGCAAAAATGACTCTCGCCACCCCTGCTACCGGCTCGGTTCTTTATCTTTTTGGTTTGTATGCTCAACCGGGACCTCAATCCCGGCCTCGCAAGGCTCTCATCTTCTCTCCATCCGGTTTTCAAAGACGCCTGCAAGGCCGCGCCTTGCCATCCCTAAGCCCTCAAGCCGCAGGAAGGATCAATGTATCACGCGGCGGGAAAAGGTCAACACCTGAATTTCTGGATGGCCCCAAGGGGCCTCTAGAATGAGTGCCATGGCAGAGATCCAAGTCATCGGCGCAGGGTTGGCGGGGTCCGAAGCGGCCTGGCAGCTGGCGGAGCGGGGCCATCATGTGGCGCTCTTCGAGATGCGCCCCGGCACGCAGACGCCCGCCCACCAGACCAGCCGCGCGGCGGAGATGGTGTGCTCCAACTCCTTCAAGAGCGACGATCCGAACAGCGCCACGGGCATCCTCAAGGCGGAGATGCGCCGCATGGATTCCCTGATCCTGCGCTGCGCCGAGGCCACCCGCGTGCCCGCGGGCAACAGCCTCGCCGTGGATCGCGACGCCTTCGCGGAAGCCGTGACTGCGGCCCTCGCGTCGCATCCTCGCATCTCCATCCGGGCCGCGCTGGTGGCCGAGCCGGACCTGTCGAAGCCCGCCATCGTCGCCACAGGGCCGCTCACGGCGGATCCGCTCGCGGAATGGCTCGCGCGCGTCACGGGCTCGGAGCGGCTCCACTTCTACGACGCCATCGCGCCCATCGTGGAGCGCGATTCCATCGACCTGGACATCGCCTTCCGCGCCTCGCGCTACAACAAGGGCGAGGCCGACTTCATCAACTGCCCCCTCGACCAGCAGGCCTACGAGCGTTTCGTCGACGCCCTGCTGGCCGCGGAGATGGCGCCGCTGCACGACTTCGACACGCCCTACTTCGAAGCCTGCCTGCCCATCGAGGTGATGGCCTCGAGAGGCAGGGAGACGCTGCGCTACGGCCCCATGAAACCCGTGGGTCTCGACGATCCCCGCACGGGACGCTGGCCCTACGCGGCCGTGCAGCTGCGCCAGGACACGCTGGCCGGCGACCACTACAACCTCGTGGGCTTCCAGACCCGCATGAAGTGGGGCGCGCAGAAGGAGGTGCTGCGGCTGATCCCGGGCCTGGAGCGCGCCGAGTTCGCGCGATTCGGCTCCATCCATCGCAACACCTATGTGCAGGCGCCGAAGGCGCTCGACGCGACGCTGGCCGTGAAGGGCGTGCCCAACCTCTGGATCGCGGGACAGCTCAGCGGCGTGGAAGGCTACCTTGAGAGCGCGGCCGGCGGCCTCGCCGCCGCGCGCTTCGTGGATGAGGCGCTGCGCCTCGGAGTGGCCCGGCCCCTGCCCCGCGAAACCATGCTCGGCGCCTTGCTCCACTATCTCGCCCATGCCTCGCTGGCGGACTTCGGGCCTACGAACGCCATGCTCGGCCTGATGCCGGAACTGCCGGAAGGCGCCGTCGACGCGCGCGCCGCGAAACGCGCGGGCGGCCGCTCCGGAGTGAAGGCCGCCAAAGGGGCCGCGCACCGAGCCCGCGCCCTCGCGGCTCTCGACACCCACCTCGCCCTGGAGGACTCGCCCGCATGAAACGCGCGCTCACCTGGATTCTCATCCTGATCGCGGCCGGCGCCGCCCTCGCGGGCCTCTACGCCATCGGCAAGCGGAACCGCGTGGCCGCGCCCACCCAGGACCCGGCTGAAGCCGAGCTATTCAGCAGCGCGCCGGCGGGCGCGGGCGCGCTGCTGAGCCTCAACACCGCGACGGTCCAGCCCATGCGATCCGTGCGCTTCCTCGTCGCGCAGGAGGGGGGCGGAATCCTCGCCCAGGCGCTCACTCAGACAGGCGACCAGATGATCGGCCGCTTCCAGGACGGGCGTTCCATGGGCTCGCTGCGGTTGCCTCTTCCCGACGGGATGCCCGCCGCGTTCTTCCGCTTCGCGAAACTCGCGGACGCCGCGGACCTCAAGGACGGTTCCCTGCTCCTGCTGTTCGTGGACGGCACCGGAGGCAGCGCCGCGCCCTGGCTGGTGGATGCGGACGCCGCCACGGGCGAGATCCGCTGGACACTGAAGGCCGCCGGTTCCCAGCTCGCGATGGAACCCGGCGGCGCGTCCTGCCTTGTATGGAGCACCTCCTCGCTCGGCCGCGCTTCATGGAACGCGGAACCTGCCTTCAAGCCGCTGCCCATGCCCGATGGCGTGACGGTCCTCGATGCCGTCCAGGCGATGCCGGGCGGCTCCTTGCTCGCCGCCTCTCCCGGAGGCCTCGCCCGCTTCACCAACGGAGGCTGGACGACCACACCCCTGCCCGATCCCGGCGACCTCGCTTTCCCGGGCATGCCGGGCGCGCTCGCTTCCTTAGGCAAGTCCTCTTACTGGCAACCGCGCCCAGGGCAGCTGGCGCGGCTGGGCCCTGACGGCGCGGTCACGCCGGTGGATCTCACGAAACTCGCGATGCCCGCGGGGCGCGAAAAGGACGCGGCGCTCCTCCGCCTCGCCGGGGCGGACGCCGGCGGGCACCTCTGGTTCGCGCTCGCCACGCCGGACCTCACGGTGGCGCCTCATTCCGCCGCCCAGCCTTCGGCGGCGCTTCAGGCCATGGCGGCCATGAGTTCCTCCGCGACCCCGGCCCCGGCTTCGAAACCGGCCCTGGATCCAGCGAGCTGGATGGACTACCTCAAGAACGGCCTGGATCGCGTCTATGTCTGGGACCCGGACGGATCCGCGCCGCGACTGCTGGATTGGAAGGCGCGCTGGACGGGCCTGGGCGCGCCTTCCGATTTCCCCCTGCCCCTGATGCGCGATCTCCATCCGGAGGATGGAACGCTGCTGATGAATCTGGACACCCGGGCCTGGTGGGTGCCCATGAGCCGGTTGCCGGGCTGAAGCGCTACTTCAGCCTGCCGGGCATGTCGGCGAGGACGAAGGCCATCACCGAATAGGCCTCGAGGTTGTGGACCAGATCGTCGTAGTTGACGTGGTCGAAGGTGTCGGCCTTGCTGTGATGGACCTCGAAGTAGCGGCTCGCGTCATGCCCCACGCCGATGCCCACGGCGCCATCCGCCACGAGGAAACCCACATCCTCGCCGCTGCTGCCCGCGCTCATCTTCCTCGCGCCATCCGGGAGGACCGGGGCGATCGTGTCCATCACGGCCACCGCTCGCCGCTCGGCGGGATCGCCGCTGCGATCCTGCTCGGGGCCGCTGCTCTCGCCGTGGAGGTCCACGGAGAAGCCCTGGATGCGGCCGTTGCCGCTGTCGCTTTCGAAGGCCGCGACGATGGCCGGCGATTCGGCCTTGTGCGCCTTGGCGTAGGCTTCGGCCCCGACCCCGCCCCACTCCTCGCAGGTCCAGAAGATCACCCGCACGGTGCGCCTGGGGTGGAGGCCCGCCTTCAGCATCGTGCGGGCCGCTTCCAAGCTGAGCACGGCGCCGATGCCGTCGTCCTGGGCGCCCTGGCCCACATCCCAGGAGTCGAGGTGGCCGCTCACGACGACGACTTCGTTCGGCTTCTCCGTGCCCGGGATCTCGCCGATGACATTGCGGCCTTCGGCCGGCGCGAGCATCTGGGCATCCATCTTCAGATGGACCTGCACGGTCTCGCCGCGCGCGCAGAGGCGGTGGAGCATCGAAGCGTGCTCGACGGAGAGCGCCGCCGCAGGGATCTTCGCGATGCCGTCCTCGTAGTGGGTGACGCCCGTGTGCGGGTTGCCCAGGGAGGCGCTGCCCACCGTGCGGATGAGGCAGGCCACGGCGCCACGCTTCGCGGCCGCGCTCGGGCCCGCGCCGCGGTAGGCGACGCTCTTGCCATAGCCCTGCCAGGGCTCGTCGAAGAGGACGATCTTGCCCTTGATGGCCGCATCCGGGAGCTTGGCGAACTCGTCGAAGCTGGAGACGGCGACCACCTCCGCCGTGATGCCTTCCTTCGGCGTGCCGACGCTGCCGCCGAGGCCGATCATGTCCAGGGCCATGGGCCGGGGCAGCGTCATCTCGCAGGATTCGGCGCCGCGGACCCAGTGGGGCACCGTCGCGGATTCGAAGTGGACATTCGATAGGCCCGCGTCCTTCATCGCGTGCATGGCCCACACTTCGGCCGTGCTCAGCTGGGGTG
>DATJFC010000009.1:0-5590 GCA_035495995.1 Holophagaceae bacterium | reverse complement strand
CCCTGGGTGGACTACCTACCGGTGCTCACGCGCTAGAAGTCCGCCACGAAGGCGCCAAGAACACGAAGGCCACGAAGAGAACCTTCGTGGCCTTCGTTCTTTTCGCGCTTTCGTGGTGAGGTTTTACAGCGCAGCCCAATCCGTCGCGGCCTTGGTCTCGGCGTAGCTGGTCTCGATCTGGGCGAGCTGGAGCTTGCCGCTGGCGTCGTCGTTGACGGCGTGCCACTTGGTGTAGGCGTCGATGACCCAGATGCCGCTTTCGCGGGTGCCGTTGCCGCTCCAGCCGTTGCCGCCGAAGGGCAGGTGGGCCTCGGCGCCGGTGGTGCTGTTGTTGATGGAGCTCATGCCCGCGCTGATGCGGTTCTTGAACTGGTCCACCCACTGGCGGTTCTCGGTGTAGATGGAGCTGGAGAGGCCGTAGGGCGTGCCGTTGGCGGCCTTCATGGCCTCCTCGAAATCAGGCACGGTGACGAAGTTCACGGTGGGGCCGAAGGTCTCGTTCTGGAAGAGGCCCATCTTCGTCGTCACGCCGTCCCACAGGGCGGGCTGCATGTAGGTGCCGTGGGCGATGGTGCCCTTCACGCGGGCGTCGCGGTTCTTCTCGTCCCAGGCCGCGCCGCCGCTGAGGAGCTTGGCGCCGTCCTTCTTGCCCATCTCGAAGTGCTCCAGGAAGCGCTGGCCGAAACGGGCGTTCATCATGGGGCCGTAGGTGACGCCGTTGCCCTCTTCGATGGGGTTGCCCATGGGCAGTTTGGCGAGGCCTTCCAGGAACTTCGCCTTGAAGGCTTCCGCGATGGGCTTGTGGAGGATGAGGTTGCCGAGGGAGGTGCAGCGCTGGCCGGCGGTGCCGTAGGCGGCCCAGAGCGCGCCGGATACGGCGTTGTCGATGTCCGCGTCCTCCATGACGATCATGGGGTTCTTGCCGCCCAGCTCCAGGCTAGGGATCTGCAGCTGGCGGCCGCAGGCCTCGCCGATGAGGCGGCCGACGGTGGTGGAGCCGGTGAAGCTGAACTTCTGGAAGAGGCCCTTGTCGATGCCTTCGATCATGGCCTGGCCCGCGCCGTTCGCGCCGCCGCCGTGGACGATGTTGACGACGCCGTCCGGAAGGCCCGCGTCCATCATGGCGCGGAGGAAGAGGTCGGCGATGGCCGGCGCGTCCTCTGAGGGCTTCCACACGACGGTGTTGCCGGCGAGGATCGCGGGGAGGATCTTCCAGCTCGGCACGGCCATGGGGAAGTTGCCGGCGGTGATCATGCCCACGACGCCGATGGGGCGGCGGTAGGTGTAGAGCTCCTTGCGGGGCATCTCGCTGGGCACGGTCTGGCCGTAGAGGCGGCGGCCCTCGCTCTGGAAGAACTGGGCGGTGTCGATGGCTTCCTGCACTTCGCCTTCGGACTCCCTGGGCGTCTTGCCGATCTCGCGGGTGACGATGTGGGAGAGCTTGGCCTTCTGGTCCTCGAGGATGCGGCCGATGCGGCCGACGATGGCGCCGCGGATGGGGGCGGGGGTGTTCTTCCACTTCTCGAAGGCGGCGCGGGCGGCGGCGGCGGCGGCCTCGACATCCTTCATGGAGGAATCGGGGAAGACGCCGACGAGGTCGCGGCGGTCCACGGCCGAGCGGGCCTCGAAGGTCCTGCCGGTCTCGGAGGGCATTTCCTTGCCGCCGATCCAGTTGGAGCCGATCAGGGTCTTGCCGACCTTGGCCATCTCGGGCGCGTTGGGCTTGAGCTGCATGGAACCTCCGTCCAGGACCTTCCAGGATAGCGCTCCGCCCCGCCTTCTTCCATGGAAGAGAGGGCGGCCCAAGGGTAAACTGCTGCTTTGCGCGGAGGCCTGGCGTGCGCAGGTTCGATCTGGTGGTGGTGGGCGCGGGCATCGGCGCGGGTTCGCTGGTGTTCAACCTGTTGAAGCAGGGCTTCACGGGGTCGATCCTCGTCGTGGACCGCGGCGACAAGATCGCCTTCGGGGCCACGGCCTTCAGCGCCGGCGGCTTCCGCAACCTCTGGACCACGGAGATCAACCAGCAGCTCTGCACGCTGGGCATCCAGAAGCTGAAGAGCTTCCAGGCCGACATGGGCGTGAGCTGCGGCTTCGACCAGAGCGGCTACCTCTTCACCTACTACGCCAAGGCCTGGGAGAAGATCCCGGCCGCCGCCGAGATCTGGGCCCGCAACGGCGTCGACTTCGAGCTGCTCACGCCCGAGCAGATCGAGGCCAAGATCCCCGGCATGAAGTGCGGCGTGGACCACATGGACGAGGAGGTCCGCGAGTTCCTGGGCTTCGAGCCCATCGTCGGCGGTGTCTTCGGCAAGGACTGCGGCGCCTTCGATCCCAGCCAGGCCGCCGTGGGCTACTTCGAGCGGGCCGCCGACTTCGAGCACAAGCCGAAAGTGGAGCTGCACACTGAGGTCGAGAAGGTCCTCTTCGACGGGACCGGCAAGGCCACGGGCGTGGTGCTGAAGAAGGCCGGCGGCACGGAGGAGACGGTGGAAGCCGGCATCGTCGCCCTCTGCAACGGCTCCCACGTGAACCAGCTGCTGAAGCGCTCGGGCCTTCCCGATTCCGACCTCTGCCCGATCATCGCCCAGAAGCGGATGATGTTCATCACGGACTTCCCAGGCCACCCGGGCGAAGACGAGCGCTGGCACAAGATCCCGCTCACGATCATCGACCAGGGCATCTACTTCAAGCACGAGAGCGGCAACCTCATGATCGGCAAGGCGCGGCCCGACGAGCCGGACAGCTTCGACACAACCTTCGAGCCCGACTACTACCGCGACGAAGTGAACCTGCCCATGCAGGAGCGCATCCCGAGCACGGCCGTCTGCAAGCTGAAGGCGGGCTGGGGCGGCCTCTACGACACGAACACGGCCGACCACAACGCCATCGTCGGCTGGCACGACGAGCACCCCGGCCTGATGCTCCAGGTGGGCTACAGCGGGCACGGCGCCATGGAGAGCCCCGCCGTGGGCATCTGCCTCGCCGAGCTGATCCTCCACGGCGAGTACCGCACCATCGACTGCTCGCCCCTCCGCTGGAGCCGCTTCCGCGAAGGCGCGCTCGTCAAAGAGACCATCGTCATCTGATCGGAATGAGATGAGCCTGCTCGACAAACTGCCGCTCGTCCTGATCCTCTACGCGGCGCTGCTCTTCAGCCTCAGCGTCCACGAGGCCAGCCACGCCACGGCCGCCTACCTGCTCAAGGACGACACCGCCAAGCGCTTGGGCCGCATGACCTTGAATCCCCTCGCGCACATCCACTGGGTGGGCACCGTGATCTTCCCCCTGTTGGGCCTCATCACGGGCTGGCCGTTCATCGGCTGGGCGAAGCCCGTGCCCGTGGATCCGCGCAACCTGTCCACGAAAAGCAAGCGGCTCGGCTACGCCATCGTGAGCGCCGCGGGGCCCGCCTCGAACCTGGTCCAGATGATGGTGTTCCTCCCCATCGCCGCCCTGCTCGCGCGCAGCTACGCGCACGGCTCGCCCGAGATGGGCGGCGCGATCCTGGGCGCCAGTCTCAACGCCGATCTCGCGAAGCTGGGCGCGCTCGGCCTCGGGCCTGGCCAGGAAGTGCTCATGGCGCTGTCGGGCTCCCTCGTCTGGATCAACCTGTTCCTGGCCTTCTTCAACATGATCCCCGTCGCGCCGCTGGACGGCGGTGGCGTCATCCGCGGCCTCCTGCCCTGGCGGCTGCTGCCGAAATGGGACCGGTTCCAGCCCTACATGGTCGTGGTCCTGCTCGTCCTGGTGCTCACGCCCTTGGGCAACTTCCTTTTCACTCCCGTCTACTGGCTGGCGGACAAGATCATCCCGCCCGTGGCGAACCTCATCCTCGGAGCCTGACATGCAGCGCGTCCTCAGCGGCATCCAGCCCTCGGGCTCCCTGCACATCGGCCACCTCATCGGCGCGCTCGACAACTTCACGCGGCTGCAGGGGCAGGGCGAGACCTTCTACATGATCGCGGACTGGCACGCGCTCACCTCGAAGTACGACAAGGTCGAGGAGATCCAGTCCGCCACGCTGGAAGTGACGGCCACCTACCTTGCGGCGGGGCTGGACCCGGCGAAGTCGACGCTCTTCGTGCAGAGCCTCGTGAAGGAGCACGCGGAGCTGCACCTGCTCTTCTCCATGATCACGCCGCTCTCCTGGCTGGAGCGCGTGCCCACTTACAAGGAGAAACTGCAGAACGCCGTGGCCGATCTCGGCAGCTACGGCTTCCTCGGCTATCCCCTGCTGCAAGCGGCGGACATCCTCATCTACAAGGCGGGGAAGGTGCCCGTGGGCGAGGACCAGCTCTTCCACCTGGAGTTGACCCGCGAAGTCGCGCGGCGCTTCCACTTCCTCTACAACTCGGAAGTCTTTCCCGAGCCCCAGGCCGTGCTCACGCCCACGCCGAAGGTGCCGGGCCTCGATGGCCGCAAGATGTCGAAGAGCTACGGCAACTGCATCTACCTGCGCGACACGCCGGACCAGATCCTCCACAAGTGCACCCGCGAAATGGCCAGCGATCCCGCCCGCGTGAAGCGCACGGATCCGGGCAACCCCGACATCTGTCCGGTCTTCGAGTTCCACAAGCTCTTCTCCGCGCCCGAGACCATTGACATGGTCAACACCGAATGCCGCAAGGCGGGCATCGGCTGCTTCGACTGCAAGAAGAAGCTGAGCGAGGGCATCATCGGGCGCGTGGAGCCCGTGCGGGAGAAGATCGAGGCCCATCTCGCCAAACCCGCGGAGATCACGGCCATCCTCGAGGACGGCAGCGCCCGCGCCCGGGCCGTCGCGAGCGCCACAATGCGGGAAGTGCGCGGCGCGATGAAACTTCCCTGACGCGGGCTAAACCGCGGCTGGTCCGGCCGGGTCTTTATGCCTATCATTGCGAGGTTCGGCCCAGGGCCCGTGGCCTGCCTGTTTGAGAAGCGAGTGGACATGGATCACCAGGAACGCGGATTGCCTCTCTTCCCCGGCGGCCGGGGTGCGAAGCCCGGCCTGAAGGATTGGAGGCGTTCCCTGCCCGTCGCGGCGCTGCTGGCCCTGGCCGGTTGCCATGGGGATCCGAAGCAGGCCGTGAGGGCGGTGCCCGTGGTGGTCGCCACCGCGTCGCAGGGCGATATGCCCGTCGTGTTCACGGGGCTCGGCACGGTGACGCCCACGGATGCCGTCACCGTGAGGAGCCGCGTGGACGGCCAGCTCATGCGCGTCGCCTTCGCCGAAGGCCAGATGGTCCGCAAGGGCGAGCTGCTCGCCGAGATCGACCCGCGGCCCTACCAGGTGCAGTTGACCCAGGCCGAAGGCCAGCTCGCCAAGGACGAGGCCGCCTTGAAGAGCGCGCAGACGGACCTGGCGCGCTTCAAGAGCCTCATCGCGCAGGGCATCATCGCGCAGCAGCAGGTGGACGCGCAGCAGTCCGCGGCGGACCAGGCCGCGGCCGCGGTGAAGAGCGACCAGGGTTCCGTGGCGAGCGCCCGGCTGAACCTCACCTACAGCCGCATCACCGCGCCCGCGGAGGGCCGCGTGGGCCTGAGGCTGGTGGATCCCGGAAACATGGTCCACGCCACGGACGCCAACGGCCTCCTCGTCATCACCCCGGTC
>DATJFC010000008.1:0-7704 GCA_035495995.1 Holophagaceae bacterium | reverse complement strand
CTGTTGCGCCCCACGGGACGGCACGGCCTCGCCGCCGTCCCCTCCTGACACCATCACGAGCCTGCGGCGCCCCGCTTCCACGCCGAATTCCCCGCTAGCCAGGTAGGTGGGCTGGCCGAAGAGCGTGATGGGCCGGAGCTCGAAGCGATCCACCGCCGCGATTGCGGGATCGGAGGCGATGCGCTCCACCAGGTCCGGTTCCAGGCGGTGCTTGCTTCCCGGCCCCGCCGCGCCAAGGGGAGCGATGTACAGGTCCGCGTGGAGGCTCGTGCCGATCCAGGCCATCACCGTGCGCTCGAAGCTCGCCACCATGACGCCCATGCCCACGGCCATGCCCAGCGCCACCGCCAGCGCCGCGGCGGCGAGGCCGTGCCGTCCCGTGGGGCGCAACAGCGGGCGGAACGCGAGGCGCAGGCGCCAATCCCTGGCGCGCAGGCTCGGCGCGCCCAGCAAGGGAAGCAGCGCGAGGGTGGCGAGGCTGCCGCCGGCGAGCATCAACCCCGCGCCGCCATAAGCGTGCCAGGCGACACCGGGCGGGAGGTCGGGCAGGAAGGCGAGGGCGAGACCCGCGAGCAGCGCGGCGCTGCCGGCCGAGGCCGCGCGCCGCCACCGCATGGGCCGCGCCTCCGCGCCCCGCGCGAGCAGATGCACGGGCGGCACGCCCGCGGCGCGGCGGGCCGGAACCCAGGCGGCGACGAGGCAGGCGGCGAGACCCAGGCCCGAAGCGAGCAGCGCCTCGCCAGGGAGCAGCGACGCGTGGGACGCGGAGCTGGCGCCGTAGAGCGTGTTCACCGTGCGGCTCACGGCCTTCACCGCGCCCTGGGCCAATCCCCATCCCACGAGCAGGCCGCCCAGGCTGCCTGCGGTGCCGAGCAAGGCCGCTTCCAGCAGCACGAGGCCGAGCACCCTGCGGGGCGGGCAGCCGAGCGCCCTCAGGGTCGCCCAGGTTTCACGACGCCGTTCCACCGCGCTGTCGAAGGCCTGGAAGAGCAGGTAGGCCCCGACCGCCAGCGCGATGAGCGAGAGCACAGCGAGGTTGAAGCGGAAGGCGGCCGTCATGGTGCGCCCGCTCTCCGCCCGTTGCTCCGGGGGCACGAGGGCCAGGCCCGGAGGCAGCAAGGCGCGCGCGCGGGCTTCGAGCTCGCGGAGATCGCTGCCGGGCCGCGCGCCCAGCTCCAGGCGGTCCACCTCCCCTTCGCGGTGCAACAAGGCCTGCGCGGCGGGAAGGTCCATCACCAGCACATCGCGCTGCAGCGCCGGCCGGTCAGGCGGATCGGGCGCCACGCCGACCACCCGCAGGGTGACCGGACGGCCATCCACGAATCCCGGGAGCGGATCCCCGGGGCGCAGGTGGGCCTCCCGCGCGAAGGTGGTGGAGATCATGACCGCGTGGGGGTCCTGGATGAGTTCGTAGAGCAGGGTCTGCGCCCGCGGGGACGCGCCCGCCGCGGGGCCTGGCGCGGAGGCCGAGGGCTCAGGATCGCTGGGGCCCGTGCCTGCGAGCCCGATCAGGTCGAGGCCCATCAGCTGGAACGGCTCCTGGCCGGGGCCTGAAAAACCGCCCTCAAGCACCGGGCGGAACCAGGCCTGGTCCCGGAGGGCGGCCAGATCCCGGAGGGCGGATTCAGGGAGCGGCCCCGCGCCGGATTCCACCACGAGGTCGGCGCCTTGGCCGAGCCCCCGGGCGAAGCCTTCGAAGCTCGCGACCGCCGCGCGGTTGGCCAGCCGGACCGCGAGGAAGACGCCGACGCCGAGGGCCACGGCCAGGATGCAGAGCGACGCGCGGAGGCGCTCCCGCGCCAGCGCCCGCAGCACGAGGCGCCGGGAGAGGCTCACGGGACCAGGCGTCCGTCGCGCAGGCGGAGCACGCGATGGCAGATGGCCGCCGCCGCTTCGCTGTGGGTGACCATCAGCAGCGCGGTGTGGTGGCGCTCCGTGAGGTCCGCCAGCAGCCTCAGGACGGTTTCTCCGCTGGCCCGGTCCAGGTTGCCGGTGGGCTCGTCGGCGAGCAGGGCCGCGGGCTCCGCGGCCAGGGCGCGGGCCACGGCCACCCGCTGCATCTCTCCGCCCGAGAGCTCCGAAGGCCACGCGTCCGCGCGATGGGAGAGGCCGACGGACGCGATGAGCGCCGACGCGCGGGCCGCGCATTCCGAGGAGGGGCGCCCCAGCAGCTGGAGCGGCAGCTCGATGTTCTCCTTCGCGTTCAGGGTCGGGATGAGGTGGAAGAACTGGAACACCGTCCCGAGCCGCTCGCGCCGCAACCGGGCGAGATCCGCCGCCGGGAGGGCGCCGAGGCCGCGGCCCTCTACGCGGGCCTCGCCTTCATCGGCGCGGTCCAGGCCGCCCAGCAGGTTCAGCAGCGTCGTCTTGCCGCAGCCGCTGGGGCCCAGCAGCGCCACGCGTTCGCCCGCCTCCACCGCGAGATCGATGCCCCGCAGGACCCAGCCCTCGCCGTACTTTTTGCCGAGCCCGCGCGCTTCGAGGACCGCCATCCCGCCTCCTGCTGGTGTGGGCTCAGTGGACGACGGGGTCCTCGGGATCTCCGTCGACCGGCGGCTCGACGCCGCGCCAGCCCAGCTTCCAGGCCAGGTTCAGCAGGAGGGCCAGCCCGATGTAGACGGCGAAGAACCCCACGAAGAACCGCTGGGGGAAGATGATGAGCAGGCAGGCGGTGGCCGCGGCCAGGACCAGGCTCGCCATGACCGCGCTGGAGCGGCGGGGCGGCTTCTTGAAGCTGGGGAAGCGCACGGTGGAGACCATCAGCAGGCCCACGAGGAACAGCTCCGCGGCGAAGAGGTAGGCGTGGGGCGCGGACCTGGGTGGAAGGGGCCATGCCAGCACCACGGCGGCCACGCAGGCGGCGCCGGCGGGGATGGGCATGCCCATGAAGAACCGGCTGTCCACGCTGCCCACCTGCACGTTGAAGCGGGCGAGGCGGAGCGCGCCGCAGGCGACGAAGAAGAAGCTCGCGGCCCAACCCACGGCGCGGAGCCGCGGATCCTGGAAGCCCAGCTCGAAGAAGCCGTAGCGGTAGGCGAGGATCGCCGGCGCCATGCCGAAGGAGACGACATCGGCCAGGCTGTCGAGCTGCACGCCGAATTCCGAGGCGGTGTTCGTCATGCGGGCCACGCGCCCGTCCATGCCGTCGAAGAAGCCCGCCAATACGAGAAAGATGGCGCCCCAGCGGAAGTAATGGTCCGGCTGGTCGCCCGCGGCGTTGAGGCTCATCACCACGGAGGAGAAGCCGCAGAGGATCGAGAGCAGGGTGATGCCGTTGGGCAGCGCGAACTTGGAGCGGCGCATGGCCCGGCGGCGGCGCTCGCGGCGCAGCTCCCGGCGTTCTTCGGGGGTCAGGTGGGGCTTCATGGTCCGGAAAGTTTAGCTTCGGTCCGCCTTCCGGCACCCGGATAATGAAGGGTTCGGAGGAGTCTTGCCCCATCTCGTCGTCATTGGCGGAGGCCACGCCGGCATCGAAGCCGCGCATATCGCGGCGCGCATGGGCGTGCCCACGACGCTACTGACGATCAGCCTCGCCCAGATCGGCCAGATGAGCTGCAACCCCTCCATCGGCGGCGTGGGCAAGGGCCACATGGTGCGCGAGCTGGATGTCCTCGGCGGCGCCATGGGGCGGCTCATCGACGCCACCGGGATCCACTTCCGCATCCTCAACGGCAGCCGCGGCGCGGCCGTGCGCGGTCCCCGCGCCCAGGCCGACAAGGTGAAATACCGCCACGCCGCGCGCCAGCTGCTCGAGGCCGCGCCGAACCTGTCCTTGCGCGAAGGCACGGCGGCGAAACTGCTCTGGCGCGAAGGCACGCGGGAGCTTCGCGGCGTGGAGCTGCTGGACGGCTCGGTGGTCCCCTGCGAGGCCGTCGTGCTCACGGCGGGCACCTTCCTCAACGGTTGCATCCTCATGGGCGACGCGCGCACGCCTGCGGGCCGCGCGGGGGAGCCGCCCAGCACGGAGCTGGCGGAACAGCTGCGCGCCTTGGGTCTGCGCCATCGACGCCTGAAGACGGGCACGAGCCCGCGGCTGGCGAAGGGCAGCATCGATTTCTCGAGACTGGAAGCCCAGCCCGGCGACGACCCGCCACGGCCCTTCAGCTTCTTCTCGGATCGCATCCCCCAGCCCCAGGTGGCCTGCCACATCGTCCACACGACGAAGGCGACGGAAACCATCGTGCGGGAGAACCTTTCGAAGTCGGCCCTCTACGGCGGCCACATCGAGGGCGTCGGCCCGCGCTACTGCCCTTCTCTGGAGGACAAGTTCGTCAAGTTCCCCCATCACGAGCGCCACCAGGTCTTCGTGGAGCCCGAGAGCCTGGAGAACGACGAGATCTATCTTTCGGGCTTCAGCACCAGCATGCCGCTGGACGTGCAGCAGGCCATGGTGCGGTCCCTGCCGGGCTTCGAGCGCGCCGAGATCCTGCGGCCCGGCTACGCCATCGAGTACGACAGCTTCGACCCGCTCCAGCTGCGCCGCGACCTTTCCATGGAAGGCCTGGATGGAGTCTGGTTCGCGGGCCAGGTGAACGGCACCACGGGCTACGAGGAAGCCGCGGGGCAGGGCCTCCTCGCCGGCATCAACGCCGCGAGAGCCTTGCTGGGCCGCGAACCCGTGATCCTCGGCCGCGACCAGGCCTACCTCGGCGTGATGGTGGACGACCTCGTCACCAAGGGCACGGACGAGCCCTACCGCATGCTCACGGCCCGCGCCGAGCACCGCCTGTCGCTGGCCTGCGACCTGGCGGATGAACGCCTGCTGGAGACGGCCCGCGAGATCGGCGCGCTGCGCGCGGAAGAACTGTATCGCCTCGAATCGCGCGTCACCCATCGCGCGGGCCTGCGGGCGGCCATCGAGAACACGCGCGTCACGCCCTCCAACACCTTCGGCGCGCTCGCCGCGGAGGCGGGCCTGCGCCTTGAGTCGGGGATGAGCCTCGCCGACCTCTTTCGCAAGCAGCAGATCGGTCCGGCGGAGGCCGACCGCGCGTTGTCCATGCTGGGGAGCTCCGAGGCGCCGGCGGGCTGGGACGCGGAACTGGAAAGGGATCTCCTGCTCTTCGAGACGCGCTACGGCGCCTACCGCGAACGCGAGATCCGCCTCCTCCAGCGCGAGCGGGATTGGGACGCCATCCGCATCCCGGAAGACTTCTTCGTCGAAGCCTGGCCCGGCTTCTCCAACGAGGTCCGCGAGAAGCTGGGCCGCCATCGCCCCGAGACGCTGGGCCAGGCCAGCCGCATCCCGGGCGTCACGCCGGCCGCGGTGACGCTGCTGCACCTGATGATTGAAAAACGCCGTAGCGCCTGACTACCTGGCGACGACGCCCTTCAAGTAGTCCAGGAAAGCGGCGCCCAGGTCCTCCCGCTTCAGCGCGAATTCCACGTTGGCCTTCAGGTAGTCCAGCTTGTCGCCGGTATCGAAGCGTTTCGCGGGGATGCGCGCGGCCACGAGCCGGCCTTCCTCGGCGAGCTTCATGAGGGCGTCCGTGAGCTGGTACTCGCCGCCGACACCCGGTTCCAACTTCTCGAGATGGGCGAACACATCCGGCGTGAGCACATACCTCCCCACCACGGCGTAACGGCTCGGCGCGGCTTCGGGCAAGGGTTTCTCGACGATGTGCGTGACGGGCCACACGGCCTCGCCCCCCTGCGGGGCGCTCACGATGCCGTAGCGGCGCACGTGCTCCAGGGGCACCTCCTGAACGCCGACGACGCTCTTGCCGGTCGCCTCATGGGCGGCGATGAGCGCGTCCAGCGCGGGCTCGGCCTCGTCGAAGACATCGTCGCCCAAGAGGAGGGCGAAGGCCTCGTCCCCCACCGCATGCTTGGCGCAAAGCACCGCGTGCCCCAGCCCCAGCGGCTCACCCTGGCGGACGTAGATGAAACGGCCCATCGCCGTGATGTCCCGCACCAGGCTCAGATCCGCTTCCTTGCCGCGCCGGGCGAGCGTGTCCTCCAGCTCATAGGCCACGTCGAAGTGGTTCTCGATCGCCTGTTTGCTGCGGCCGGTCACCATGACGAGCGTCTCCACGCCGGCGCGGGTGGCCTCCTCCACCACATGCTGGATCACCGGCTTGTCCACGAGGGGCAGCATCTCCTTCGGCATCGCCTTGGTGGCGGGCAGGAACCGCGTGCCGAGGCCGGCGACGGGAATGACGGCTTTCTTCAGGGTTGCCATGCGGGACTCCACCCCCAGCATGGCTAAGATGGTCGGATTGTTCGAGGCCTCATGGACCGTCAGCTCTGGAATGCCCTGACCGGACATCCGCTTTCCGGGTGGATGCGGCCCGGACCCGCGCAGGCCGTGGAGGTGGATGGCGCCTCGAGGCTCCTCTGGTGCGGGATCGGCGGATCCTGGCTGCCTTCGGAGGCGCTCGTGGCCGCGCTGGGCGGCGGAGCCGCGCCCTGGCTCCCGCTCGTTTCGCCGGAGCCGATGCCGCTGGAACTGCGTCCCGACGACCAGCTCGTCTTCGCCTCCAAGAGCGGACGGACGCTTGAACTCTGGACTTGGATCGGCCGGCTGAGGAGCCTGCCGGGCTGGGGGAGCTGGCGGCGGGCGCCCATCGTCATCACGCAAGACGACGGCAACCCTCTGGCCGCGTGGGCTCATCGCGAAGGCTTCCGCATCGTCCCGTTCCCGTTGGATGTGGGGGGGCGCTTCTCGGCCTTCACGGCCATTGGAACGCTGCCCCTGCAGTGGATGGGGCGTGACGCGCGGGCCTTCCTCGACGGCGCGCGCGAGGCCGTGGCCCAGGCCGAGCGCGGCGAGGGCGAGTGGGGAACCCGCGTGTGGTCGATGGTGGAGGCCTTCCAGAAAGGCTTCCTGTCCGGCGTGGATCAATGGGTGCTCCTGCCCTACGCGCAGCGCATGGAGGCCTGCGGCGCCTGGTGGGTCCAGCTCGTCGCCGAGAGCCTGGGCAAGCTCGCGAAAGACGGCGTGCGGCGCGGCCTCATGCCCGTGCGCGCGGTGGGCCCCCAGGATCAGCACGCGCAGCTGCAGCGCTGGCTGGATGGCCCATGCAATGTGGGCGTCGTGCTCGTCACCGTGGATGGCGTGGCCGGGATGGACCCCAGCGACCTTCCGGCGGAGTGCCCCTTCGCCGGGCTCGGACGCTGGAACGGATCACAGATCCTCGCCGCGCAAGCCGAGGGGACCCGCGAGGCGCTCGAGTCCGCGGGCGTACCGGTCCACCACTGGCACTTGCCGAACCTCGACGAACGCAGCCTGGGCGCCTTCCTGATGAGCTGGCAGCTCATCGTGGGGCTGACGGGATTCGTCCTCGAGATCGATCCTTTCGACCAGCCTGCGGTGGAGGCCGGCAAGCGCCGGACCCTTGTCAGGCTTGGCTTGGCGTGAGTTCTGCAATTTCCGCTTGCGCTTCGCGCGAGGCCTGATAGGCTGATCTTCCTGCGCAGTTGAGGCTGCGCGGCGCGGCGAAAGCCGATCAGGGCGTCTTTGAAAACCGGATGGAGAGAAGATGAGAGCCTTGCGAGGCCGGGATTGAGGTCCCGGTTGAGCATACAAACCAAAAAGATAAAGAACCGAGCCGGTAGCAGGGATGGCGAGAGTCATTTTTGCGATGGATCGTTCTGAATGGATTGAACATGAGAGTTTGATCCTGGCTCAGAATGAACGCTGGCGGCGTGCCTAACACATGCAAGTCGGATGTGCCCGCAAGGGTGCATGGCAGACGGGTGAGT
>DATJFC010000007.1:0-4360 GCA_035495995.1 Holophagaceae bacterium | reverse complement strand
GCGCGCGTGCTCCCGTTCCGCGGACTCCCAGTCCCATTCGTAGCTTTCGAGGATCATCGCCATGGAGGCATGGGCCTCCGCGAGGTCCGGCTTCAGTTCCAGCGCGCGCTTCGCCGCGGCGCGGGCCTGGGGCATGGCGTCCTGGGGCGCGATGACGCCCACCAGGAAGGAAAGCAGCGTGTAGGCGTCCGCGAGGCCCGCGTAGGCGAGCGCGAAGTTGGGATCCCGGTCCAGCGCGGCCTGGAAGGCGCTGACGGCCTTCTGGAGCCCGTCGGCGCTGCGGGAACGCCAGGCGTGGCGGCCCTTGAGATAGAGATCGAAGGCCTCGGAGTCCTCAGAGGGCGCGGCGACGATGCGCTCCTTCAGCTCTCCGCTCACGCGCATGCGCAAGCGGTCCGCGATGCGCGTGCAAAGCTCCCGCTGCACCTCCATGAGCGCGGAGAAGGCGCGCTGGTAATGCTCGCCCCAGAGGTGGCTCAGGGTGCGCACATCCAGCAGCTCGGCGCTCACCGCCAGCTCCTCGCCCCGGCGGGAGACGCGGCCCGTGAGCACCGCCTGCACGCCGAGGTGCTGCCCCAGGTCCCGCAGGTCGTGGGCGCCGTCCCGGAAAGGCCGCACGGCGCTCCAGGGAGACACGCGCAGGCCCGGCACCATGGAGAGCCGCTCGATGAGGCCCTCCACCAGCCCTTCGGCGAGGTATTCCATTTCGGGATCGCGGGAGGTGTTCTCGAAAGGGAGGACGGCGAGGGCCTCCACCTTGCGCGAATGGAGGGGCCACCAGGCGGCGAAGCGCTCCCACAGCCCGCGCTTGCGCCTCAGGGCCAGGGAGGGCGTGGCCGCGCGGGAGGAGAGGGCCTGGGTGGGGATGTCGTCGGATGGGCCCTGGACCTTGTTGAGGGCCGAGGTCATCCGGGCGGCCACCGACTCGCTGGAAAGGAGCGAGCGGATCTCGCGGAGGTTCTGGGCGGCCTCCCGGGCGCTGCCCATGCGGTTGAGCGGATCCTTCTCAAGGCAACGCACCACGAAACGGCGCAGCTCGGGAGGGCCCGGCGAAGGCGGCGGGGGGTCGCGGAGAATGGAGGCCAGCACATCGGCCACCTTCTCGCCGGTGAAGGGCCGTTCCCCCGCCAGCATCTCGAAGAGCACGCAGCCGAAGGCGAAGAGGTCGCAGCGCGCGTCCAGCTCCAGGCCCCGCACCTGCTCGGGCGCCATGTAGCCCACGGTGCCGAGCACGAGCCCCGGCTGCGTGTCGAAGATCTGGTCCGATTGCAGGTGGCCAGGCCCCTGCCCCGGCGCCAGGCGGGCGAGGCCGAAGTCGAGGATCTTCACCTGCCCGTCCGTGGTGAAGAAGATGTTCTCCGGCTTGAAGTCGCGGTGGACGATCCCCTTCGAGTGCGCCGCCGCCAGGCCCTCGGCCAGCAGGCCCGCGACCCGGATCGCCTCCAGCGCCTGGAAGGCGCCTTCGTCCAGGCGGCGGCGCAGCGTCTCGCCCTCCAGCAGCTCCATGACCGCGAAGTGGACGCCTTCGCCATGGCCCAGATCGTAAAGCGCCCGGAGGTTGGGGTGGGAGAGCGCGGCGATGAGCTTGGCTTCCCATTCGAAGCGGGCCAGCGCCTCCGAGTCCTCGGCCATGTGCTGGGGGAGCGCCTTGATGGCGACTTCGCGGCCGAGGCGCAGGTCCCGCGCCTGGTAGACCTCGCCCATACCGCCGGCACCGAGAAGCCGGATGATCTCGTAGCGGCCGTCGAGGCGGGTTCCAGATGCGAAGGGCATGGGAATGGGCAGTGTAGCGGAGGGCTGGGCGCGCGGCCCTCCGCTACACATCACTTCACAAAACGGGCGAGGCCTTCAGCCCTATTTCAGCCCGATCGTGGTGAAGGGGCCGTTCCCGGATCCATTGCCGTCGACCCGGTTGTTCCCATAGGAGCTCAAGGCGCCTCCGTTGACCTTCACGCCCGTGCCATTGCCCGCGACGACGCAATCCCCCAGCCGGAGGCTGCCTGAATTGAGCTGGATCCCGCAGCCGTTCTGAGAGGCCGACAGGCCATCGGCCTGCACATCCCCCTTGTAGACCACCAGGCCGTAGGACGCGCCGGTCGCTTCGCAGTCCTTCAGCACGGAATTGCCCGGGCCGGCCAGGGAGAACCCCGTGGACCCCATGCCGAGCGCGCGGACGCGATTGAGGGAGAACTTCACGGAAGCGCTGTTCCCCAGGAACCTCACGCCCATGCTGGAGCCGGTGAAGGTGGTGTCCTCGATTTGGACCTCAGCAGCGTTCGACACCGAGACATTGACGGCGGCATCCGTGAATCCGTCAAAGGTGCAGCGCTCGATCACCAGCGATTTGCCGGAGCTGAACAGAACGCCTTCATCCGTTTGCCCGCTCCGGCACTCGAGCGTGAGATTTTGGAGCACCACCCGGTCGGAAGCGCCTGCCGCCACGGCGACAGCATGATACGGGCGAGACACCCCAGCTTCGTCGCCCAGAATCACGCCCTTGCCGCAGCCATCGATGGTGACGGCCTTCGAGAGGGTGATCGGATCGAGCTGCATCGAATCCATCACCACGATCCGTCCCCCCGCGTAGACTTTCCCGTAGGCGGCCGCCAAGGTCTTGCAGGGCGCGTCGGGGCTCCCGATATTCGAGTCGTTGCCCGAATTGGAAAGATAGACCACCGACTGGGCTTGGATCGCGGAGCCCGCGAAAACCATGGAGGCCAAAGCCAAGCGTTTCAACACGTTTTTCACACAGATCTCCCACACCCCCTTTTCGTATGGGGCTTGCTTGGATAATACCATGATGAGAAGAGACTGACATGCGCTGATAGCGCGCCCCAGAGACGCGGAACGGGCGGCTGTCCCGCCAGGAACAGGCCGCCCGTTCACCAAATCCAGCGCTACTGCGTGGCCAGGGTCCCGCCCAAGGGGCCGTTGCCGGACCCGTTGCCCGCGATGCGGTTGTTCCCGAAGGTGTTGACGACGCCTCCGGTGATGAGGACGCCCGCCGTGTTCCCGGTGATGGTGCAGTTGGAGAGCCTCAGCGTGCCCCCGGACACCCGCAGGCCGTCCGTGGTGTTGCTGTTCATGTTCGTGTTGTCGAGCTCGACATTGGGGCTGTTGAAGGTGTCCACCCCGTAGATGCATCCCGTGGTCGTGACGTTGTTCGCGACGAGCGTGCCGGCCCCGCACTTGATTCCGCAATTGCCGTTGTTCCAGAAGGAGGAATTGGAGACATCCACCCGGGTCTGGCTGTTGGCGGCGGCTTCGAGATAGACCCCTTCGCTCGTGGCGGCGGCGGGAAGGCCGGTCTCTAAGACATTGGAGACGGACACAGTGCTGCCCGCGGTGGTGACGGCCACATCGATCGCGGCGTCGCTGAACCCGTCGAAGGTGCAGTTCTCGATGATGAGCGCCTTGCCGCTGTTGAAGCGGACGCCGTTGAGGCCCGGGCTGGCCGAGAGGCCGATGCCCTGGAAGCGGATGTTCCGCAGGATGACCACGTCATTCGCGCCCGCGCTGACGTTGATGGCGTTGGTCCCGGCGACGAGGATCGAGGCGACCTGGCCGCCGCCGCCGTCGAGGGTGATGGCCTTGGTGATGGTGACCGCGCCGAAGCCGCCCGGGTCGAGGCAGTCGATCTCGCCGCCCGCCGCGGTCTTGGAGATGGCGCCCGCGAAGGTCTTGCAGGGGGCCGTCCGGCTGCCGGGATTCGCGTCGTCGCCGACGCCCGAGACCCAGGTCCGCGAGGCCTGGGCGGCCAGAGGAGCGGTTGCGAGGAGCAGGGTCAGGCCCAGGCAGGCTTGTTTGAGCAGGGATCGCATGGTGACCTCCTTGGTGGTCATGCAGGTGGAATGGTTGTATGGATTATTCCAGCTCCATGAAACAAAGAAGCACTATTTTTGACCATTTCACGGCTACCAGGTCAGGCCTCCTTTTGCAGGAGCCTGCCGTCACACCGTGCGGGACCCCTGGATCAGAAGGCCAGCACCCGCTTGGCCGCCACCAGCACCTTGTCCGCGTTCGGCAGGGTGGCGCGCTCGAGAATGCGGTTGAAGCCCACGGGGGTGAATTCGCTGCCCACGCGCTCCACGGGGGCGTCCAGCCAGGCGAAGGCCTTGGAGGCCACGAGGGCCGCCAGCTCGCCGCCGAAGCCGCCGAAGACCTTGTCCTCGTGGGCGATGAGCACGCGATGGGTCTTCTTCACGGAGGCGAGGATCGTTTCCTCGTCCAGGGGGCTCAGGCTGCGGAGATCCACGACCTCGACGGACTTCCCTTCCGCCGCCAGCTTCTCGGCGGCCTCCAGGGCGAAGTGCACCGGCGTGCCGAAGGCGAGGATGGTGAGGTCCTTGCCCTCGCGGCG
>DATJFC010000006.1:0-2457 GCA_035495995.1 Holophagaceae bacterium | reverse complement strand
GGCTGGTGACGGTGGCGCCCTCGGAGTTCTCGATGCGCTTGTCGAAGGCGCGGGCCGCTTCCTCGCAGCGCGTCGCCATCTCGATGACCGCATCCGGCTCCGGATCCCAGGGATGGTCCAGGTCGAGGTCGGGCAGGTCCTTCGCCATGAGGGCGGCGTCGGCGAGGCCGGCGCACTCGTCCTCGGCGGTGTAGCGGGCGATGCTGCAGGCGGCGCGCACGCTCTCCTGGATGGCGGCGGGGCTGATGTCGGCCGTGCTGGCGGAGCCCTTGCGCTTGCCGAAATAGACGGTGATGCCGAGGCCCCGGTCGCGCTGGTGCTCCACGGTCTCCACCTCGCCCAGGCGCACGGTGAGGTTCAGGCCCGCCTCAATGCTGACACCCGCCTCGGCCTGGGTCGCGCCCTGGGCGCGCGCCTCGTCCAGCACCTGCCGTACCAGCCGTTCCAGCCCGGCCTGATCCGGGGCCGGTGTATCATTGGCATCCGCGCGCATCGGCCTCATCCACTTTCCTGCGTGAAGCGCCATTCTACTATGCATGACCAGGACGACAGCGAAGACTACCTCGTCGAGCGCCCCAACAAGTCGCAGCTCAAGCGGGAGATGCACGAGCTGCAGGACCTGGGCGTGGAATTGGTCAAATTGCCGCCGGACCAGCTCGCCACCCTGGAGCTGCCCGAGAAACTCGTGGACGCCATCGAACTCGCCCGCCGCATCAACAGCCACGGCGCCCAGAAGCGCCAGCGCCAGTACATCGGCGGCTTGCTGTCCAAGCTGGATGATGTCCAGCCCATCCGGGACCTGCTGGAGAGGCTCAAGGGGGCCGACAAGGCCTCCAAGGCCCGCTTCCAGGACAACGAGCGCTGGCGCGAGCGCCTCATCAACGAGGGCGACGCGGCCCTGGCGGAGTTCCTGGAACGGCACCCGGAGGCGGACCGCCAGCACCTGCGCCGGCTGGTGCGCGAGGCGGCCCAGGAGGCCGCCGGAGGCCGTCCGCCGCGCCATGCGCGGGAGCTGTTCCGCTACCTGCAGAGCCTGGCCTAGGGCCCCGGAACGGTTTATACCGCGGCTTGAGGCGGGTAAAATACGTAGATGGGGACATCCAAAAAAGCCGTTAAGCCGCTGGTCGGCGTGATCATGGGTTCCAAGTCAGACTGGGAGACCCTGGAGCACACCGCCAACATCCTGGACCTCCTGGGCGTGCCCTTCGAGACCCGGGTGGTCTCGGCGCACCGCACTCCCGACCTTCTCTTCAAGTACGCCGTCGGCGCCGAGCGCCGGGGCATCCAGGTCATCGTCGCCGGCGCCGGCGGCGCCGCCCACCTGCCCGGGATGACCGCCGCCAAGACGCGCCTGCCGGTGCTTGGCGTGCCGGTGGAGAGCAAGGCCCTGCACGGCATCGACTCCCTGCTCTCCATCGCCCAGATGCCCGCCGGCATCCCCGTGGGCTCGCTGGCCATCGGCAAGCCCGGCGCCATCAACGCCGGCCTCTTGGCCGCCGCCATCCTCGCCAACCATTCCGCGCCCATCCGCAAGCGGCTCGAGGCCTTCCGCAAGGAACAGACCCGCAGCGTGCTCAAGCAGCCCGATCCGTCGCGCCGCTGAACCCTCCATGTCGTCCGATGTGAAAACCGTGGGGTGCATTGGCGCAGGCCAATTGGGCCGCATGCTCGCGCTCGCGGGCTACCGGCTCGGCCTCAAGTTCATCTTCCTGGACAAGAGCAAGGACGCCCCCGGCGGCCAGATCGGCGACATCGTGCTGGGCGAGTTCAGCGATCCCGCCAGGGTGGCGGAGCTCGCCTCCAAGGTGGACATCCTCACCTACGACGTGGAGAACGTGCCGGTGGAGGCGCTGGCCGCCATCCCCAAGGGCGTGGCCTTCCTGCCGCCCCGCGCCGCCCTCGCCGCGGGCCAGGACCGCCTGAGCGAGAAGACCCTCTTCAACGAGCTCAAGATCCCCACCACCAAGTTCCGCCCGGTGCAGACCATGGCGGACATGGAGGAGGCGATCCACGCCATCGGCTACCCGGCGGTGCTGAAGACACGGCGCCTGGGGTACGACGGCCGCGGCCAGCGGGTGATCCGCAGCCCCGCGGAGCTAGGGAGCGCCTTCAACGCCCTCTGCGGCGTGCCGCTGATATTGGAGGAGTTCATCGCCTTCGAGCGGGAAGTCTCCCTCATCGGCGTGCGCAACACCAACGGCGAGACCGCGTTCTATCCCCTAGCGGAGAACACGCACCGGGAAGGCATCCTGCGCCTGTCGGTGGCGCCCTATCCGGACAAGAAGCTCCAGGCCCAGGCCCAGAAGCACATGAAACGGCTCATGGAGCGCTTCGACTACTCGGGCGTGCTCACCATCGAGTTCTTCGTGCGTAAGGGCAAGCTCATCGCCAATGAGACCGCGCCCCGGGTGCATAACTCCGGCCACTGGACCATCGAGGGGGCCGACACCGGCCAGT
>DATJFC010000005.1:0-4941 GCA_035495995.1 Holophagaceae bacterium | reverse complement strand
TCACGCCGGAGGGCCGCAGCTCCTGGGTGAAGCCCGAAGCGCCCATCGCTCCGCCCTTCTGGGGCGTGCGCGAAGTGGCGCCCTCCTTCGACGAGCTCTTCGGCTTCCTGGACGCCTTCGTCGTGCTGCGGAACCGCTGGGGGTTCTCGCAGGGCGCCTTGAGCGACGAGGCCTTCGCGGACCTGCTCCGCGAAAAGGCCGAGCCCGAGCTGGCCCGCTGGCGCGCGCGGTTCGAGGAGGACGGCTTCCTCAAGCCGAAGGCGCTCTACGGCTACTTCCCCTGCCGCGCCGAAGGCGACGCGCTCGCCGTCTTCGATCCGGAAAACCAGGACCGCGAGCTGTCGCGCATCCTCTTCCCGCGGCAGGCCTCCGGGCGGCGCCTCGCCATCTCCGACTTCTTCTCCTCCGGGCGGGATGTGGTCGCCCTCCAGCTCATCACCCTGGGCGAAGGCGCCGCCGAACAGGACCGCGCGCTCTACGGCGCGGGCGACTACCGCGACTACTTCCTCTTCCACGGCCTCGCCACGGAGCTGGTGGAGGCGGGCGCCGAATGGATCCACGCGCGCATCCGCCGGGAGCTGGGCATCGCGGCCAAGGACATGAAAGGCCGCGCGCTCTTCGCCCAGGGCTACCAGGGCTCGCGCTACTCCTTCGGGTATCCGGCCTGCCCCGACCTCGAAGGCAACGCCGCGATCCTCGACCTGCTCGACGGCGGCCGCATCGGCGTCTCGCTCAGCGAATCCTTCCAGATGGATCCCGAATTCTCCACTTCGGCCCTCGTGGCCGCCCACACCCAAGCCCGCTACTTCAGCGCCTAGAGGACCCCGTGACCGACACCCACCTCGACTCCAACATCCCCGGCAACCCCGCCTACCACTTCACGATCCTGCCGCCGGAGAACGCGACGAAGGCCGGATGGGGCCAGCGCCCCGGCCTCGTGCCCCACGCCCGCGCGGCCACGCGCTGCGTGCACGCGGGCGTGCAGCCGGACCCCGCCTACGGCGCCGTGATGCCACCGCTCTACCTGAGCTCCACCTTCGCCTTCCGCGACATCTGCACCAACGCCGGCTTCGACTACACGCGCAGCGGCAACCCGACGCGGGCCTGCCTCGAGGACGCCCTCGCGCTGCTGGAAGGCGGATCCGGCGCCACCTGCACGAGCACGGGCATGAGCGCGGTCATCGTCGCGCTGAACCTGCTGCCCCACGGCAGCCACCTCCTCTGCACCGTGGACTGCTACGGCGGCACCTTCCGCGCGCTGGAGCACGCGAAGAAGACCTCGGGCCTCGAGGTCACCTACCTGGACCTCGCGGATCTCGCCGCCGTCGAGGCCGCCATCCAGCCCAACACGCGGATGATCTGGGTGGAGACGCCTTCGAACCCGCTGCTGCGCCTCACGGACATCGCGGGCGTGGCGGCCATCGCGAAGCGCCACGGCTGCCTCACGGCCGTGGACAACACCTTCCTCTCGCCCGCGCTGCAGCGGCCCTTCGAGCACGGCGCAGACCTCGTCGTGCACTCCACGACCAAGTACCTCAACGGCCACAGCGACGTGGTCGGCGGCGCCGTGGTGGCGGCGCCGGGGCAGGTGGCCCTGGCCCAGCGCATCCAGTCCATGAACAACCTGCTGGGCACCTCGCAATCGCCCCACGACTGCTTCCTCGTCCTCCGCGGCCTGAAGACGCTGGAGATCCGGCTGAAGCAGCACCAGATCGGCGCCGCGCGGGTCGCGGCCTTCCTCGATGCCCGGCCCGAAGTGGCGAAGGTCCACTACCCCGGCCTCGATTCCCATCCGCAGCGCGCGCTCGCGAAGCGCCAGCAGGACGGCCCCGGCGCCATGCTCAGCTTCGAGCTGGAGGACGGCGCGCCGGAGCGCGTGGAGCACATCCTGCGCAGCCTGCGCTGGTTCACGCTGGCCGAATCGCTCGGCGGCGTGGAATCGCTCGTCGCCCATCCCGCGAGCATGACTCACGCCTCCATGACGCCGGAGGCGCGCGCGAAGGCCGGCATTTCCGACGGCCTCATCCGCCTCTCCGTGGGCATCGAGGACCCCGAGGACCTCGTCGAGGACCTGGCTCGGGCCTTCGCGACCCTTCCTGTCCCAACGATCGCGGTCCCCGCCGGGGCCCAGGTTTGACGGGCTAAAAATTTTCTTGACTATTTTTGTCTGAATTGAAATCCTAGCCATGTAGCGGATCTTTGTCAGTTCCAGCAGCGCGATATCGAGAAAGGTGGAGGGACGGGCCCTGTGAAACCTTGGCAACCTGCGAAAGCCCCAAAAAGGCTCAAGCGTTGGTGCCAACTCCCGCCGAAGTCACATTCGGAAAGATGCCGAGATGCCGGAACTGGCTGATCGCACTCAGGATCGCGATGGAACGACAAGGACTCCTGCCAGGAGCCCACCATGAACCACACCCGCGCGATCCAGACCTCCTCCTCCCTGCAGGCCCCTGCCTGTTGTTGCCGACGCATGCGCTGTTCAGCCGCCTGCCCGCCACCAACATCCAGGAGCCGCCATGTCCGAACGCGTTAGCCCGCTTCCCTTTCTCGAACCCGGCCTCGTCAGCCTCATCGGCGCGGGCCCTGGCCATCCCGACCTGTTGACCCTGCGCGGCCTGCGCGCGCTGCAACAGGCCGATGTGGTCCTCTACGACGCGCTGCTGGAAGAGAGCTTCCACGAGCTCTTCCCGCGCGACGCGCTCGCCATTCCCGCTGGCAAGCGCTGCGGCGGCCTCGGCACGACGCAGGCGGAGATCCACGAGCTGCTGCTGGAGCACGCCTGGGCGGGCCGCCGCGTGGCGCGCCTCAAGGGCGGCGACCCGCTCATCTTCGGGCGCGGCGGCGAGGAGGCCGCCTTCCTCGAGGCCGCCGGCATCCCCTTCGAGCTCATCCCCGGCGTGAGCGCGCTCCAGGGCGCGGCCTCCGCCGCGGGCATCCCCCTCACGCATCGCGGCGTGTCGCGCGAGATCCGCGTCCTCGAAGGCCACCACCTGCTGGAGCCCGGCACGGACTGGGCGGAGCTGGCGCGGTCCAAGGCGACGCTCGCCCTCTACATGGGGACGCGCACGCTGAAAGCCGTCGCGCGGCGGCTGCTGGAGCATGGCGCGGACGAAAGGCTGCCTATCGCCCTCATCGAGCGCGCCACCTGGCCGGGGCAGCGGGCCACGATCTCGAACCTCCGCCTCGCGGCGGAAGGCCACCTGTGTCCGCTCACCGACGGACCCGGCCTCGTCTTCATCGGCGCCGCCATCGCCGCGCGCGTCCACCCCATCCAACCCCGATTCCAGGTATCCGAGACCCATGTCCCTCTTGCCGCTCTTCCTCGATCTCAAGACGAGGCCGGTGCTGCTGGTCGGGGGCGGCAGCGTCGCGCGGGCTAAGCTCGCGGCGCTGAGGGAGGCGGGCGCCGATCTGCGGATCGTCGCCACGCGTTTCAGCACCTCCTTCCGGTGGGAAGCCCGCGGGCTCCGCCTGCGGACGCGCCCCTTCAAGCCCTCCGACCTCGACGGCATCCAGCTGGCCGTCGCCGCCACCAACGACCCGGCCGTCAACGCCGCCATCGCATCCGAGGCCCGCGCCCGCGGCGTCTGGATCAACGCCGTGGACGACCCCGCCGCCTGCGACGCCTACTTCGCCTCCACGCTGCGCCGCGGCCCGCTGCGCCTCGCCATCTCCACGGACGGCGCCTTCCCGGGCCTCAGCCGCAGCCTCCGCCTCGCGCTCGAAGCGCTCTTCCCCGACGAAGCCGCGCTCCACGACCTCGCCGCCCTGCGCGCGCGCCTACGCGAACGCCTTCCCGACCCCGCCGCACGCACGGCCGCGCTGCGCACCCTCCTCCACGACTTCGAAACGCGGCACCTCGCCCTCTCCGGAGACCTCAAATGAGCAGCACGCCTGAAAGCCACGCCGAAGCGCTCAAGCGCGAGTCGCGCCACCTGCGCGGCACCCTCGCGGAAGAGCTCGCGTCGCCCGAGCCCGGCTTCACCACCGACGCGCAGGCGCTGCTGAAGCCCCACGGTTTCTACCAGCAGAAGGACCGCGACCGGCGGGGCGATCCAGCGAACCCGCCCGTGCTCATGGCACGGGGCCGCATTCCGGGGGGGCGCCTCGAGGCCGCGCAGTACCTCGCTTGGGACCGCATCGCCGACCGCTTCGGCGATGGCACCCTGCGCCTCACGACGCGGCAGAGCATCGAGCTGCACAGGATCCTGAAGCCGGACGCCAAGCCCGCCCTCCAGGCGCTGCACGCCGCGCTGCAGTCCACGAAGGGCGCCTGCGGCGATGTCGTCCGCAATGTGACGCAGGCGCCGAACCCCTGGAACCGCGCCGATCTCGCCCAGCTCGACGCGGTGGCGGAATCGCTGTCCGTCCATTTCGAATCCCGCGCCAACGCCTACGCCGAGATCTGGCTGGACGGCGAGCGCGTGGATCCCGAGCGGGAATCGGAGCCGCTGCTCGGCAAGACCTACCTGCCCCGCAAGTTCAAGATCGCCGTCACCGCCGCGGGTGAGAACCTCGTGGACCTCTACACCAACGACCTCGGCTTCGCCGCCACCTTCGACGGCAAAGGCGCCCTCGACGGCTTCTTCGTCTTCGCGGGCGGCGGCCTCGGCATGACCCACAACGACGACACGACCTTCCCGCGCCTGGCGGACCCGCTCGGCTGGATCGCGGCGGAGCAGCTGCTGCCCGTGGCGGAAGCGGTCGTCGCCACGCAGCGCGATCACGGCAACCGAGGCGACCGCAAGCGCGCGCGCCTCAAGTACCTCATCGCGTCGAAGGGCCTCGCGTGGTTCATCGCCGAAGTCGAAGCGCGCTGGGGCCGCGCCTTCCAGCGGCGGGAACTCCCGGAGTGGCGCACGACCCCCGTGCTCGGCTGGATCCCGCGCGCGGACGGCTCCTGGGCCCTGGGCTTCCACATCGAGTCCGGCCGCGTCGCGG
>DATJFC010000004.1:0-3485 GCA_035495995.1 Holophagaceae bacterium | reverse complement strand
CATGGCGCTGGAGGGCGTTCGGCTCGTGGGGCTCAAACCCGCGGCGGGCCTGAAGGCGCTTTTCGACCGCCTCGGCGCCGCCTGCGGGCCCTGGACCGACCGGCCCATGTTCAACGAGATCCGCGCGACGGTGGATGCGCTGGATGGCCACATGCAGGCCGCATCCTCATGAAACCCTGGCGCGAAGCCTGCGAGCAGGCGGTCCTGGATTTCTCGGACGCGGACTCCATCCGCTTCTGGCGCGTGGCCCACGAGACGCCCGAAGGCGAGAAGCCCGTCTTCAACTACCGCTACGAGCACACGCTGGCCGTCGTGAAGATCGCGCGCTGGCTCTGCCCTCAAGTGGACGCGGACCTCGACATCGTGGAAGCCGCCTGCTGGCTCCACGACTGCGTGAAGCGGCTGAAGGACCCGGCCAGCAAGGACACCCACGCCCAGGACGCCTCGGCCTTGGTTCCGGAGATCCTCGCGGACACCGACTTCCCGCAGGAGAAGATCGCGGCCGTCCAACACGCCATCGAGCGCCATGTGGGTCTGAAGCTCGCGAAGAAGCTGGATCCGCTGGAGACCGCCTGCCTCTGGGACTGCGACAAGCTGAGCAAGATCGGCGCGGCGAGCCTCATCCACTTCGGCTGCATCAGCGGCGCCTTCCAGCCCATCGACACGGCGACGATCCTCGGGCGCGGCGAGGACTGGATCCCGCTGGCCGAGGGCATCGTCGCCAGCTTCAACACGGAGCCCGCGCGGGCCGAGGGGTTGAGGCGCCTGGATTTCCTAAAAGCCCACTACGCGCAGTTGCGCCGGGAATGGAACGACCCCATGCTGCCAGCACCACCCGCTCCCTGACCGGAGGGCGATTTGGCCCGTTTCCTCGACTTGGCCCAACCCCTGACGCAGGCGCTCAAGGCGCTGCAGATGTACCAGGCCACGCACCCGAGGAGCGAGGAGGCCCTGACCGTCGCGAAGAAGGCGCTGGATGGATTCCTGGAAGGCAAGAGCCGCCTCCACCTCGCGGTGGCGAACGGCCGGGTCTTCCTGGACGGCGTGCCCCAGGAGGACCGCGCGCCCCAGATCGACTTCCTCATCCGCACCTTCTCGGACAGGGCCGTCGCGGGCCTGCTCATCGAGGCCGGATACTCGGCCGAAGAACTGCTGGGGACGCTGCAGACATTCCTGATGAAACCCCAGAGGATCGAGGCCGAAGGCGGCTTCGAGGGTCTCCTCAGCGCCAACGGCGTGCGCCGTATCCGCGTGAGCCAAGTGCAGTACCGCGAGATCAGCGCCGAAGAGGCCTCGGGCGAATATCCGGCGACGCGCGGCCCCGCGCCAGGCGTGGAGAAGATGGTGTCGGGGACCTTCGCCGCCCTGAAACCCGGCGATGAGGGCCAGGCCCTCGCGATCCTCGGGGAGCTGCTGGGCAAGCTGACGGCCCCGTCGCCCGGCCTGCCCGCGCCGGGAGGCGGCGAGCTGCTGATGCCCGCGGCGGAACTCGGCGGCTTGGGCGAACTCGGAGACGCGGGAGCCGCGCTCGGGCTGGGGCCCGGAGGGCCGGCCTCGCCCGGTTCCGCGGCGGACCTCCGCATGACGCTGCTGGCCTTGCCGCCCGCGGCCCAGCTCCGCCTGCTCGCGGGCGCCGGCAGCATCCCCGAACAGCCTGAGGGGCTCCGCGCGGCCATCCACGCGCTGGTGCCCGAGCTGCTGGCCTCGGCCGTCACGAGCCTCATCCAGCAGGGCTACACCTGGAACCAGCTCGAGGGCCCCGTGCAGCGCATCCTCAAGCCTCTGGAGGACCGCGGCGCCGTCGCCTCCTCCCTCATCCTGCAGCTGCGGAGCCTGGGGCTCGCGGCGGAGACCGGCGGCCTCGAATCGCTGCTCAACCGCCTGGACTGGGACGACACGCCGCTGGAGGCGAAGGCCGCGCGCTACCTCGAAGGCGACCGGCTGCTGGAACTGGGGCCCGACCACCGGCTCGCGCTGCTCCGGGACCTGCTGGACCGGCGCATGGACGAATCCTTCCTCCGGGCCCTCGACCAGCTCCTCGCGGCCCTCGACCATGACCAGGCCGGCGTCCGGCGTGGCGCGGCCGAGACCATCGCCGGGGTGTGCCGCTGGGCCCTCGAGCCGCGCCTGCCCGCGGAGGCGGAAAAGGTGCTGCGCAAGCGCCTGCCCCTCCCCTTCATCCGCGAGGCCGAGCCCCTCATCCACCGCTTCATCGCCGAGGCCCTGCTCGAGATGGTCCTCGTATGGCTGGAGCACGGCGAGCTCGCGCAGGGCACGCAGGCCGTGGAGGGCCTCCGCGCGCGCATGGAGCAGGAAGCCGCGCGCGCGCCCTGGAAGGCCGAAGCCATGGCCGCTCTGGAACAGGGCATCCGCTCCCCCCGCGGCCGCGAGGCCGGCGTCCAGGCCCTCTTCCGCGTGGAGAAGGACCAGACGGAGGAGAAGGTGGAGTCCTACCTGGTCTACCAGGGCGAGCCCATGGCCGCGCGGCTCGTGGAGCGCCTCGAGACGGAAGCGGACCGCGTCCGGCGCGGCCGCATCATGGACGGCCTGCGGGCCATGGGGAGCCTGGCCCGGCGCCCGCTCGACGCGGCGCTGAAGTCCGACAAGTGGTTCCTCATCCGCAACGCGCTGGTGCTGCTTTCGGAGATCGGAGACAGCTCCGAGGTGCCCAAGGTGCTGCCCCTGCTCCGGCATCCGGAGTCGCGCGTGAGCCGGTCCGCGGCGCGCTGCCTGTGGCGCCTCGGCGGGCCCTCGGCGGAGAACCAGCTCCTCTCGGCGCTGAAGGACGCGGAGCACGGCACGCAGATGGAGATCCTCTTCGCGCTGGCCCAGATCAAGGGGCAGGCCACGCCCCCTGCCCTGCTGGCCATCGGGTCCGACCGCAACGCGCCGGAGCGCAGCCGCGTGAAGTGCCTGGAATCCCTCGCGGGCCTCGCCACCCCTGACCAGATCCCCAGCCTCGCGGAGCTCGCCCGCCGCAAGGGCCTCTTCGGCGCCGGCGCGGAGCCCATCGCCGTGCGCGCCGCGGCGGTCAAGGCCCTCGCGGGCATCGGCACCCCTGAATCCACCCAGGCCCTGAAACGCCTCCTCGACGCCGAGCCCCGCGGATCGGACCGCGAGGCCCTCCATACCGCCGCGACGGGCTAACGAATCCGTGACGCGGCCCTCCGGCCCGCGTGGGACAATGGTTTCCCTGGTTTTTGAGGAGCGCCCATGTCCCCGGTCCATCTCGGCCCCGGCCCCAAGTCACCTGAGGTGGTCAACGCCATCGTGGAGATCCCCACGGGCAGCCGCATCAAGTACGAGATCGACCACGAGACGGGCCTCGTCCATGTGGACCGCGTCCTCTTCTCGCCCTTCCACTACCCGGCGGAGTACGGCTTCATCCCGAGCACCCTCGCCCCGGACGGCGATCCCTGCGACGTGCTTGTGCTCATCAACGGCGCCACCTACCCCGGCGTCGTCATCAAGGCGCGGCCCGTGGG
>DATJFC010000003.1:0-2536 GCA_035495995.1 Holophagaceae bacterium | reverse complement strand
GAAGAAGCGGTGCTGGCCGCTGAGGAGGATGCCGCCCGTATCGAGCTGGCCGAGGCCTTCCTGCGCGGATGCCATCCGGAACCCGACCCGCGCATTGAATTCCTCAACCGCGTCGCCGCGCGCGTCGCCGAGGACCGGGAGATCACGCGGCTGGAGCACATCTCCGAGCGCTTCGGCGTGGGAAGCCGCACGCTCCAGCGCCTCTTCGCCCGCTATGTGGGCGTGAGCCCCAAGTGGGTGATCCAGCGCTACCGGCTGCACGAGGCGCTGGCCCGGGTGGACGGCGGGGAGGCCGTCGACTGGGCCTCGCTGGCCCTGGACCTGGGCTATTTCGACCAGGCCCACTTCATCAAGGACTTCAAGGCCCTGGTGGGCCGGACCCCCTCGGACTACGCGGCGCTCAGTCGCCCTTCGTGAGGGTCTCGTCCGTGCCCGTCAGCACCCAGGCGCCGCCCTGCTTCTCGAAGGTGGCGTGGCGGAGCTTGGTGTCGCCGAGGTGGACGGCGGGATGCTCCAGCTCGTAGAGCGGGAACTGGGCCGTCGGGTTCGCCAGCTTGATCTGGTAGGTGGCCTTGGCGGCGTTCCCCCGCTCCTCGTGATGGGTGCCTTGCACGAAGACCGCCTGGGCCGCCGGCACGAGCCAGCTGTTTCCGCTGGCCTGCACCGGCGCCCCGGCCTTGGCGGTGAAGGTGTAGACCAGCTCGCCAGTCTTGCCGTCGGTCTTCGTGATGTCGAACCAGCCGGTCTTCTGGAGGTTGTCCATGAAGGCCTGGGCGCGCAGGGCGATGGGGGAGCCGGCGGCGGCCGTGACGCGGCCCGGGACCTTCACGGGCACGCTCACGGGGTACTTGGCGCGGAGGGCGGCCTCGGCATCCGACTTGGTGAGGCCCCGCGAGCAGGCGGCGGTGGCGAGCAGCAGCAGGGCGGGGGCGAGGCGGCGCATGGAGGCTCCGAAGTTCCCCCCGATGGTGCCACACTGGGGAGATGGACGCCTCGGCCCTGGAGGCCCGCCTGATGGAATCCGTCCGCGCCAGGGGCGCGGGCCGGAGGGTGTTCGTCTGCTTCTCGGGCGGTGTGGACTCCACCCTCGTCCTCGCGGCTTGCCTGCGCGCCGGACTCGACGCCAGGGCCCTGCTCGCGGTGAGCCCTTCGCTGCCGCGCGAGGAGCGCGCCGAAGCCCACGCCTTGGCCGGCAGCCTGGGCGCCGAGCTGGAGGAGCTGGCCACGGGCGAGACGGACCTGCCCGAATACCGCGCCAACGCCGGTGACCGCTGCTACTGGTGCAAGTCGACGCTCTACGGCGTCGCGGAGAAGGCCGCGGCCGGCCTGGGTCTTGACGGCGTCCTCATGAATGGGACGCAGCTCGAGGATCTGGGCGATGTGCGGCCCGGCCTTGTGGCGGCGAAGGAGCACGGCGTCGTCTCGCCGCTGGTGGACGCGGCCTTCGACAAGGCGGCCGTGCGCGCCCTGGCGCGCCGCTGGGGCCTGCCCAACGCGGACAAGGCCGCTTCGCCCTGCCTCGCGAGCCGTTTCCCCGTGGGAACGGAGGTCACGCCCGAGCGCCTCAAGCAGGTCGAGTCCATCGAAAGCTTCCTGCGGTCGAAGGGCCTCTGGCCCGCGCGCGCGCGCTGGCACGAGAGCGTCGTGCGCGTGGAGCTGGACGCGGCCCTGGCGCCGCGCTGCTTCGAAGAGCCGCTGCGGACGGAGCTGGAGCGCGCCGCCTGGCGCGCGGGTTTCCGCTTCGCCGCCGTGGACCTGGGCGGCGTCCAGAGCGGCAGCCTCGCGAAGAAGATCGCGACGGAATCGGCCTCATGAATCCTGACATCCGCTGGGACCACGATCGCGAATCGCGCACGGGCATTCCCGAAGTAGTGTTTGGCCCGGGCAAGACCACCGAACACCTGACCAGGCTTTTCTCTGAAGGCGAAGGCCTGCGCTTCGCGACGCGGCTTTCGCCGGACCAGATGGACGCCCTCGCGAAGCTGGCCATCGTGGATCGCGTGAGCCGCACCGCAGTCCGGGCGCCCAAGGCGCCGAAGGAACTCCCGCCCGTGGGCATCATCACCGCGGGCACCGGCGACATCCCCGTCGCTTCCGAAGCCCGCGCCACGCTGGAGGCCATGGGCTATCCGGCGAAGACCTTCTTCGATGTGGGCGTCGCGGGCTTGCACCGCCTGCAGGCGATCCTGCCGGAGCTGAGGGCCTGCCCGGTCCTCATCGTCTGCGCGGGGATGGAGGGCGCGCTCCCGAGCGTCGTCGCCGGCCTGGTGGACGCGCCGCTCGTCGCCGTCCCCACGAGCGTGGGCGCGGGCGTGAGCGAGGGCGGCCATGTCGCCCTCATGTCCATGCTGTCCTCCTGCAGCCCCGGCATCGCCGTCGTCAACATCGACAACGGCTTCGGCGCCGCCTGCATGGCCGTGAAGATGATGAACAGGTGGGTCCGGCGATAGAAGGCGGGCTGCCTGCTGGGTCTTCTTGCCGTACCGCGGCAAAGCCTCGCGTATCCGCGCAGCGGATACCGAGAAGATGATGAACA
>DATJFC010000002.1:0-5520 GCA_035495995.1 Holophagaceae bacterium | reverse complement strand
CTGGTTCACGGCCAGCGCCTTCAGGCGGCGCTCATGCCAGGCCTTCCGCTTCGGGTCCACCGCGCGGCGGAGGATCGCCGTGGTGCCCTTCTTCAGAACGGCCTTGCGGCGCTCACGATCCTCGCGAACGGAGGAATCGGGTTTGGAGGCATCTTCAAGGATCTTCGCGAGGTTGGCGAGGCTACCGAATCCGGCCATGGACGAGTTCTGCTCCTTTGGGGGTCATCCCCAACGAATTAGTCTAGATGAGAAAGCCTTGAAATCGAAGTGAAATGGCATGACCGGACTCACAATAGCGTCATGCCCCGCCGCCGTCTCCCGTTCTTCGCCCTCGCCGCCGCGTCCCTGCTGGCTTTCTCCGCCTGCGGCAGGAAGGCCGCGGCCCCGGCGCTGCCCGACCCGGCCCGCATCCCCGACATAGCGGGCTGGCAGCAAGTGGGCGGCCTGCGCCCCAGTTTCGCGGGCCCCCACCGCGGGGCCTTCCAGCGGACCTGGCTCAACGGGACCGCGTCCGGAGCGCTCGGAGCCAACGCGTTCCAGCCCTGGCCCGACGGCACCCAGCTCGTGAAGGAGGCCCTCACCCCAGACGGGAAGCGCCTGGGGTGGTTCTGGATGAGCAAGGAACTCGGCCGGTGGGTGTGGGGGCAGGCCGGCGTGGAGGGGCGCGTCACCTGGCGCCAGGCCGGCCTCGACAACGCCTGCGCCGCCTGCCACCTGAAGAACGCGCCGCAGTTCGACGGCGCCTTCGCGCCGGTGTGGGCGGGCAAGGGCCGCCTGAACATCGGCGCCGGCTCCGCGCCATGAGCGCCCTCCGCGAGCGCCTCGACGCGCTGCGCGCCCGCTACGACACGGGCACGGCCCTGGCGCTGGATCCCATCACCGTGCCGCTGCGCTTCGAGGATCCGGCGGACCGGGAGGTCGCGGCCTGGTTGGCGGCCAGCCTCGCCTACGGCCGCGTGGCGCCCATGCTCCGCGCCATCGGCTCCGCCTTGGAGCCGCTTGGAGAACGGCCCGCGGCCTTCCTGCGCGGCAAAGACGAGAAGGCCCTCCGCGCCTCGCTGGGCAAGGCTTTGAAGGGATGGCGCTGGCGCTTCCATGTCGGGGCGGATGTCGTCCACTGGCTCCTCGCCTGGAAGCGGCTCGATGGGGACGGCGGCCTCGAATCCCACTTCCTTCCGGTCGCTGGCGAGGAAGCCGACGCGGCCCTCTCGCGGCTCGTCCAGCGCCTGCGCGCAGAACTGCCCGCCACCTACGGCCTCCGCTTCAGCCTGCCGGACCCCATGGAAGGCTCCGCCTGCAAGCGCCTGCGCATGTTCCTGCGTTGGATGGCGCGGGAAGGCTGGCCCGATCTCGGCCTCTGGAAGCGCTACCCGAAGGCGGCCCTCGTCATCCCCGTGGACACCCATGTGGCCCGCATCGCGCGCTTCGTGCGGCTCTCCACGCGCGCCACGCCGGACGGCCGCATGGCGCAGGAGATCACCGCCGCCCTGCGCCGTTGCGATCCCATTGATCCGCTGAAGTACGACTTCGCCCTGTCCCACCTGGGCATCCTGGGCGACTGCCCCGGCGTGAGGCGCAAGGCCACTTGCGAGCCCTGTCCGCTCTACGCCGCCTGCCGCGCGGGGCGGTAGAATGGACGCGCACAGCCCGCCCTTCCCTGAGGTTTCTTGAGCGACGCGACCCTGGCTTCCATCTTCTGTCCCGCCACCCTCGGCTGGCCGCTGCCCGATTGCGGGCCGGAAGGGCCCTCGGCGGCGGAGCAGCGGGCCGTCCTGGACGCGCTGAAGCACACCCGCATCGACTGGACCGTGATGGGCCGCCACCTGGCCTTCGACGGCGAGTGCTACCTGCGGCGCCGGCTCTTCCTCAACCGCAGCTGGGAGATCCTCATGCTCTGCTGGCTCCCGGGCCAGAAGACCGCCATCCACGACCACGGCGCTTCCTGGGGCTCCACCCTCGTCATGATGGGCGATCTCACCGAGCGCACCTATCGCGCCCCCGCCGGGGGCGGCCTCGAGCACAAGGCCGATGCCGTCCTCGCCACGGGCCAGGTGACCGTCGAGAGCCAGCAGACCGTCCATGAAGTGTCCAACCAGGGTGCCGTCCCGGCCGTGAGCCTGCACCTCTATTCCCCGCCCCTGCGCTTCCTGCACGCCTACGACGAGGCCACCGGCGAGAAGCGCCGCGTCGAGCCCGCCGAAAGCCGCTTCTGCACGAGGTAGATCAGGCTGGAGGCTGGGGGTTTGAAGGCAGGATGATCGGCCCGCAGGGCTGCGCCGATCGGACCTCCAGCCTCCAGCCTGAAGTCTCCAGCCTCAAAGAAAAACCGGGCTTACCACGTGCGCGTTGTAGGCGGGTCGCGAAGGCGAGGCTCCGATGGAGCCTCGACCGCGGGGCCCCCGCCCAGCGCGTAGGCCCGTGCCGTACGCGAGTCCGCAGCGCAGCGAGGAGCGAGCGTTGGTAAGCCTTTTCGCGCAGCGAAAAACCGGGCTTACCACGGCACTCGGGGGAGCGACTTAGGGCTGCTTCTTCCGACCTGACCCGGTTCGTCGCGACCCGATGCATGGGGCCCGGCCCACCCAGGTTACGGTGTCCGGCCCGAGCCTTCCAGCGGGCGTTCCGAAATGCTGCAAGGCGGAGGGTTTTCGCCTCGCGTAAAAACCGGGGTCCAGCCCCTTGACACCCCTACATCTTGGGGTGATCCTTTCTGTCCGACACTATCCCTTGATGAGGCCGAGAACCGCCCGACCTTCTGGGTGGGAGGTTTTTTCGCCTCATTTGGACAGTGGCCACCCCTTCCATTTCAAGTCTTAACATTTCTTCACATCCCTGCACGAGGGTCCCCGCCATGAAGATCGCCCGCCACTTCACCCGAGCCGGACAGGATCCCCTCAAGGGCATCACCTTCGTGCCTCGCACCAGCCGCATCACCAAGCTGGACGGCAGCGTGGTCTTCGAAGCCAAGGATGTGCTCGTGCCGGAATCCTGGTCCCAGGTGGCCGTGGACATCCTGGCCCAGAAGTACTTCCGCCGGAAGGGCATCAACGCCGAGAACGGCGGCGAGACCGATTCCCGCCAGGTCTTCCACCGCCTGGCCGGTTGCTGGCGCCACTGGGGCGAGACGAACGGCTACTTCGACACCGCGGAAGACGCCCAGGCCTTCTACGACGAGCTGAGCTACATGCTCGCCCAGCAGATGTGCGCGCCCAACAGCCCGCAGTGGTTCAACACGGGCCTGCACTACGCCTACGGCATCAGCGGCCCCGCCCAGGGCCACAAGTATGTGGACACCAAGACCGGCACGGTCGTGAACTCCACCTCAGCCTACGAGCGCCCCCAGCCCCACGCCTGCTTCATCCAGAGCGTGTCCGACGACCTCGTGAACGAGGGCGGCATCATGGACCTCTGGACCCGCGAGGCCCGCATCTTCAAGTACGGCTCCGGCACCGGCTCCAACTTCTCGCGCATCCGCGGTTCCGAAGAGCCCCTCAGCGGCGGCGGCCGCAGCTCGGGCCTCATGTCCTTCCTCGCCGTGGGCGACAAGGCCGCGGGCGCCATCAAGAGCGGCGGCACCACGCGCCGCGCCGCGAAGATGGTGACGCTGGATCTCGACCATCCCGACATCGAAGCCTTCGTGGACTGGAAGGTCACCGAAGAGCGCAAGGTGGCCATGATCGCCGCCGGCTCCGCCCTCGTCCGCAAGCACTGGGACGAGATCTGCAAGACGGTCGAAGGCTCCACCACCAAGGACGCCGACCCCCACACCAACGAGGCCCTGAAGAAGGCCCTCGCCCGCGCCAAGCGCGAGGGCGTGCCCGCGGCCTTCCTGAGCCAGTGCCTGGGCCGTCTCGTCGAAGGCGACTTCGACCGCGACATCAAGGGCTACGACACCTCCTGGGATGGCGACGCCTACGCCACCGTCGGCGGCATGAACTCCAACAACTCCGTCCGCGTGCCCGACAGCTTCATGCGCGCGCTGGAAGTGGACGGCGACTGGGACCTCAAGCGCCGCGTGGATGGCAAGGTGAGCAAGAAGGTCCGCGCCAAGGACCTCTGGCACAAGGTGAACTACGCCGCCTGGGCCTGCGCCGACCCCGGCCTCCAGTTCGACACCACCATCAACGACTGGCACACCTGCCCCGAGGACGGCCGCATCAACGCGTCCAACCCCTGCTCCGAGTACATGTTCCTGGACGACACTGCCTGCAACCTGGCCTCCCTGAACCTGTGCACCTTCCTCACGGCGGATGGCGGCTTCGACCTCGAAGGCTACCGCCACGGCATCCGGCTCTGGACCATCGTCCTTGAGATCTCCGTGCTGATGGCCCAGTTCCCCAGCGAGGCCATCGCGCGGCTCAGCTACGACTTCCGCACCCTCGGCCTCGGCTACGCCAACCTGGGCGCCATGCTCATGCGCATGGGCATCCCCTACGACAGCGTCGAGGGCACCCAGTGGTGCGGCGCCCTCACCGCCATCCTCACGGGCGACGCCTACGCGGCCTCGGCCGAGATGGCCGGCGAGCTGGGCCCCTTCCCCAAGTACGGGAAGAACCGCGAGGCCATGCTGCGGGTCATCCGCAACCACCGCCGCGCCGCCTACAACGCCCCCGCGGCCGAGTACGAGTCCCTGTCCGTCGCGCCCCAGGGCCTGCACGGCGAGGGCGTGCCCAAGCGCATCCTGGAGGCCGCCCGCGAAAGCTGGGACGGCGCCCTCGCCCTGGGCGAGAAGCACGGCTATCGCAACGCGCAGGTGACGGTGCTGGCGCCCACGGGCACCATCGGCCTCCTCATGGACTGCGACACCACCGGCGTCGAGCCCGACTTCGCCCTCGTTAAGTTCAAGAAGCTCGCCGGCGGCGGCTACTTCAAGCTGGTCAACTCCGCCATCCCCGAGGCCCTCATGCGCCTGGGCTACGCCCCTGACCAGATCAAGGACATCGAGCGCCATGTCATCGGCTGGCTGGACATCACGGACCAGACCCCGGGCATCACCCGGTCCATGCTCCTGGAGAACGGCTGGAGCGAGGAGGAGATCAAGGCCCTCGAAGCCAAGCTCCCGACGGCCTTCGACCCGGCCTACGCCGTGGACATGGAGCGCCTCAAACAGCACTTCGTGCAGGACCGCATCGACGCCTTCATGGCCGCCCTCACCGGCACCATGACCGTGGAAGGCGCGCCCCACTTGAAGGACGAGCATCTGCCCATCTTCGACTGCGCCAACAAGTGCGGCCGCACGGGCAAGCGCTTCATCGCGCCCATGGGCCACCTCAAGATGATGGCCGCCTCCCAGCCCTTCCTCAGCGGCGCCATCTCCAAGACCATCAACCTGCCCGCCGAGAGCACCGTCGAGGACATCGCCAAGATCTACGAGGCCTCCTGGCAGTACATGCTCAAGGCCGTGGCCCTCTACCGCGACGGCTCCAAGATGAGCCAGGCCATGGCCACCAACCTGGACCTGCTGGACGGCATCGAGACCCTGGAAGACGAGACCGCCACCCACGCGGAGAAGACCCCCGTGGT
>DATJFC010000001.1:0-2659 GCA_035495995.1 Holophagaceae bacterium | reverse complement strand
AGGTGGTCGAGGTTGGACTGGAAGACCTTGATGGCCTCCAGGTCCGCCTTGCGCTTGGCCTCCATTCGGACCTCGACTTCAAGGCTGGGGAAGAGCAGCCGGTCGAAGGCGTCCGCGGCCACGGCGGAGATGTGCTTGCGGTAGCCGCTGGCCTCGTTCACGGGGACCTTCAGCGCGGCTTCGGAGACGAGCTTCTCCCGCTCGACTTCCAGCTTCACCGTGAGGATGTCCTCCTTCTCGCCGCGGCGGAGGGCCAGCAGGCGGTGGCTGGGGATCTTGCGGAGCGGCTCGCTGAAAGCCCAGTAGGGCTTGAAGCGCAGCGCGCCCTTGTCCTCCTTCTTGTCCTCCCGCAGGACGGAAGCGAGCACGCCCTGGTCGTGGAGCAGCTGGCGCAGGCGCGCGCGCAGCTCCGCGTCCTCGTTCAAACGCTCGGCGAGGATGTGGCCCGCGCCGTCCACGCACTCCGAAGGCGTGGCGAGGCCCTCCTCGCCCTCCTTCACGAAGGGCGCCGCCAGCAGCATCGGGTCCGCCCCGGTGGCATCCGAAAGCAGCTGGTCCAGGAGGGGCTCCAGGCCCCGCTCCCGCGCCACGGAGGCCTTGGTCTTCTTCTTGGGCTTGTAGGGGAGGTAGAGGTCCTCCAGCTCCGTGCGGACCCAGGCGGCCTCGATCTTGGCCTTCAGCTCCGGGCTGAGCTTGCCCTGCTCCTCGATGGACTTGAGCACGGTGGCGCGGCGGTCCACCAGGTCCTTGTAATAGGCCAGACGGTCCTCGACGGCGCGGATGGCGACTTCGTCCAGGCTGCCGGTCTTCTCCTTCCGGTAGCGGGCGATGAAGGGGACGGTGTTGCCCTCCTCCAGCAGGGCCGCGGTGGCGGCCACGGCGGCGCGGGGGAGCTTCAGCTCCCGGCTCATCAGGTCCAGCATCTGATCCAAGCGAATACCTCGAGGCCCTTCGGGCGCGGAAAAGATGATCTTAGCAAGGCCCGCCGGGTCGCCCGTAGAATGGTTCTTCCATGCATAGACCCCTCCAGAAATTCAAGATCCTGGATCTTTCGCGGATTCTCGCCGGTCCCTTCGCCACCCAGCTGCTCGCGGACCTGGGCGCGGAGGTCCTCAAGATCGAGCCGCCGGAGGGCGACCCGACCCGGGGCTGGGGCCCGCCCTTCGAAGACGGCGATCCCAGCCACCCTTTCGGCGGCGAAAGCGCCTACTTCCGCTGCGCCAACCGGGGCAAGACCTCGGTGGTCCTGGACCTGCACTCCGCGGAAGGCCGCGCGCGCCTCGCGGAGCTCATCAAGGACGCGGATGTGCTGGTGGAGAACTTCCTCCCCGATTCCGCCGAGCGGCTTGGCCTCACCTGGGCCAAGCTCCACGCGGCGCACCCCAAGCTGGTCCTCGCCTCCATCCGCGGCTTCGCGCCGGATGTGAAGGCCTCCCGCCGCGCCGGGTACGACTTCATCATCCAGGCCGAGAGCGGCTGGATGAGCATCACCGGCGAGGCCGAGGGCCGCCCCATGAAGGTGGGCGTCGCCCTGGTGGACGTGCTCGCGGCCCTCTACTGCGCCAACGGCATCCAGGCCGCCCTGCTCCACCGCGAACGCACCGGCGAAACCCTGCATGTGCAGGTGCCGCTCATGGAGGCGGCGCTGGCGGGCCTCGTCAATGTCGGCAGCGGCGCGCTCATGACGGGCCGCGAGCCGGAGCGCTACGGCAACGCGCATCCGCAGATCGTGCCCTACCAGACCTTCCCCTGCGCGGACGGTGAGGTGGCCATCGGAGTCGGCGGCGACAAGCAGTTCGAGATCCTCGCGCTGTGGCTGGGCCTGCCGCTGGAGGAGCATGAGCACTGGCGCCGCAACCGCGGCCGCGTGGAAGACCGCGCGAAGCTCGTGGCGGCCATCGAGGAGCGGTTCGCTCCCCGCTCCGTGGAGGACATCGTGCGTTTCTGCGACCAGAACGCCATCCCCGCCAGCCGCGTGCGCGGCGTCGACGAAGTCCTCTTCCGCAAGGCCGGCGACCTGCACCACCTCATCCAGCCCTTGCTGGAGGCCGAGACGGGCCGCATGGTGCCCAGCCTCGCCAGCCCCGTGATGCTCAACGGCGAGCGCGCTTGCGCGAAACTCCCGCCGCCCCGCTGGAAGAAGAAGTGAGAGGCCTTCACCCGCTCTCCAACGGCCTCCGCGGCCGGCTCGCGCCCGAGCCCGCGCGGCTCGCGGAGGCGCGCCTGCGCGAAGCCTGGCCCTTCGCCGTGGGGCCGCTGCTGGCGAGGAGGACGCGGCTCCTCCGCCTGCATCGCGGCCGCCTCGTGGTGGGCTGCTGGGAACTGGCCGCGATCCCCAGCCTGCGGCTGGCGGCGGAAGCCGCCTGGCCCAGCGTGCAGGAACGGCTCACGCGCGCCTTCGGCATCCACCTGTCGGCGATCGAGATCTCGCCCTGCGATCCCCCGGAAGCGAAGGCGGACCCCGCGCCGGCCGAAGACCCGCTCCGGGAGCTGCTCCTGAAGTGGCGGATCCGGAAAGCCTGACTGGACGCTCCGGCGGCCTTCCCGTAGACTTGGAGCTTCGTCGGGGCGTGGCTCAGCCTGGTAGAGCGCTCGGTTCGGGACCGAGAGGTCGGAGGTTCGAATCCTCTCGCCCCGACCAACGAAAAGGGACGCCCAG